>CAZTHM010000264.1:0-5786 GCA_964613505.1 uncultured Acidobacteriota bacterium
CTGGAGGCCAGCACCTGTTCGTAGAGCGCCGGGGCAGTCGCGACCACATGCGGAAGGCGCGCCAGGCGCTCGCCCAGTTCCTCATAGCGCGCGATGCCGTCGCTGGAGGCTCGCAGCAGCGTGACATCGGCGCTGGCCCCGAGCAACTTCTGCTCGAGTTCACGACGGAAGCCGTTGTTGAGCGCCAACGCGATCACCAGCGCGCACACGCCCACCATCACGCCCAGCACGGAAATCAAGGTGATGACCGAGATTGCCGCCTCTCGCCGCTTGGCCTGCAAGTATCGGAGCGCGACAAAGAACTCAAATCGCATGCGGGATTACATTAGCAGCAATCGGGCAGGGCGGGAAGGAGGGTTGTTGGCAGGGGAATCTTTGTCGGCGGCACGTCTGGCTTTGCGGGGTTGCAGCTCGACGTCATGACGACTGCCGCGGCGATGAGTCGATGCAATCCACTGGAGCGCCGACGCGGTCGGAAGTCTACCAGTCATTCTTTTGGCGCACGGCCTCAAAGCGGACAAACTTCGCGGCAAGCGCGAGCTGGCTATCGGAAGCGGCGGGCATCAGCGTCCGCACCACCTTGCCGCGGGCAATGACTAACTCTCCCCCCTTCGGTCCGATGTCGGGAGGAGCAGTAAATTGCATCTCCACGGTAGTGTTCACAGGGATTACTGTTCCGGCGCCGAAGAGGATGCCGGAGCGGCTGATGTTTTGTATTTTCCCAACATTCCAGCCAAATTCGCCGGCAGCGCGGAAGTGAACGGGAATTGCAATGGGAAGGCGAGGCGCACGATCGAGGGTCGAAGTCTTTTTCTTCTTGCCGAAAAGTCCCCACATCATTCTTCCGAAACTCCTCCGCACACCCCGACCCTGGCCGGGTAGCATACCACAGCAAGTGGAACTTCAGGCCGCCACCGGGAAGGTCGCCGCCTTGGCCGTGGATCGGCATAAGCTCGAACAGACTCACGCCGGAGGTTTCTCGGGGCGCAGGAGCGGGAACAGAATCACGTCGCGGATGGAACGCGAGTTGGTGAGTAGCATGGTGAGTCGGTCGATGCCGATCCCTTCCCCGCCCGCCGGCGGCATGCCGTAGCTCAATGCACGAACGTAATCCTCGTCGATGGCGTGGGCGGTCAGGTCGCCCTTCTCGCGGAGCATCTGCTGATACTCGAAGCGGTCGCGCTGCTCGGAGGGATCGTTCAATTCGCTGAAGGCGTTGGCAATTTCCATGCCGCCGACGTAAAGCTCGAAGCGCTCGACGAAGTTGGGGTCGTCAGGTTTCTGCTTGGAGAGCGGCGAGACCTCCAGGGGAAAATCCAGGATGAACGTCGGCTGGATCAGGTGGCGCTCGGAGACTTGCTGGAAGAGTTCCTGCAAAGCCACGCCCGGCGCGGTTCCCGCGGGGAGCACGAGGAGTTCATGCCCGCTTCCCTCTTTCGCTGCCAAAGCGTTGTAAGTCTCGATCCACGGGAAAACAGCTTTGGGCGCCGCGAGGTCTTCCAGATTTGGCCCCTGCCCCGTCTCGGGCCAAAACTTCACCACCGCCTCTTTCATCGTGTAACGATGGAACTGGGCGAACGAAATCCGCTCACCGCCATATTCGAACTCCAGTGACCCGAGCGCGACCTGGGCGACGTGGCGCATCAGGCGCTCAGTGAGGGCGACCATGTCCAAGTAGTCGGCGTAGGCCTGGTAGAACTCCAGCATCGTGAATTCAGGATTGTGCTGGGTGGAAATGCCCTCGTTGCGGAAGTTGCGGTTGATCTCGTAGACGCGGTCGAGGCCGCCCACCGTCAGCCGCTTCAGATAGAGTTCGGGTGCGATGCGCAGGTAAAGGTCGAGGTCGAGCGCGTTATGGTGGGTGATAAAGGGCCGCGCCATCGCGCCTCCGGCGAGAGGCTGCATCATGGGGGTTTCGACTTCGAGGTAGCCCTCCGCATCCAGGAATTGCCGGATGGCGCGGATGATCTGAGTCCGCCGCTCAAAAACTTTGCGCACCTCGGGATTGGCGATCAGGTCGACGTAGCGCTGGCGGTAACGGATTTCGACGTCGGTCAGGCCATGCCATTTTTCGGGCAGGGGGAGAAGCGCCTTGGCCAGAAAATGCAGGCGCTCGGCGTGCACGGTCAACTCGCCGGTCCTGGTGCGGAAGAGATAACCGTCGACTCCAATCACGTCCCCGAGATCGAGCAGTTTGTAGAGTTCAAAGTCGCGCTCGCCCACCGCATCCAAGCGCACATAGATCTGCAGCCGCTCGCCGCCACCCGCCAGGTGGGCGAAGCCCGCCTTCCCGTGCGGGCGGATGGTCATGACTCGTCCCGCGACGCGCACCGAGACCTTCTGCGCGGCCAGTTCCTCCCCCGTCCGCGGCGAAAACTCGGTCACTATCTGCGGGAGGGTGTGCGTGAATTCGAACTTGCGGGGATAAAGCTCAAAACCCAGATCGGCAATGGCGCGCAGCTTCTTGTGGCGCTGTTCGAGAAAGCCGTCAGGTTCACCGGTTGACACTCACCGCTCCGCCCCGCGCGGTTCAACCCCGGCGCGAGGATCAAAACCCAGCATTATAGGGATGCTTGGAAAACCATGTCAAGGAAGCTCCGCCCGCGGACGTCGAAATCGGAAAGACCAGAGCTGTAGGCCGAGTGGGAGGAAGACCTTCTGTGTTTCCGTGACTTTCTCCCTCCCGGGGCAACTTGTGCTAGAATCAGCGGGAGCGTGCTCCTCCGAGCGGGAGCGAGATCACTCGTGAAACGAAAAGACATTCGCAAGTACCCGCGGGTGGCGGCAACTTTCGCGGTCGATTGCACCACGCCGGAGAAGACGGTCCGTGGGCACGCCTCGATGTTGGGGGGTGGCGGGCTCTTTCTTCTCGACCTCCAGTCCTTACCTCAGGGCGCAGAATTGGACGTGCGTTTTCGTCCGGCGCGGCACTTGCCTTTCCTCCAGGCAAAGGCCCGCGTCTGCTATGTGATTCCTGGCAAAGGCAGCGGCGTGGAATTCGTTAAGATCAGCCCTGACCAACAGCACCTGATCCTGCGCCTGATCCATCACAAGTCCTCGAATCGCCGCAAGTTCCCGCGCGCCGCCCTGGCGACTCAGATCTACACCAAGGACGACATGTCCTTGGCCTTCTCACGAGACGTGAGTCGGGGCGGGATGTTCATCGAGACCCGGCACCCTTCTCCCCTCGGCACCGAAGTTGATTTGCGCTTCCATCTGAATGACGGCCAGCCGATTGTGGTCGCCGAAGCTGTGGTTAAGTATCATGTCGCCAAGCTGGGAATGGGCATCGAGTTTACCGAAATGACTCGGGCCGACCGCAAGCGCGTCGAGGCCTACATCACCAGGATGCCGCCCCTTCCCGAGCCCGCAGCGCGCACCGAGCCCTGACCAGACCCGAAACCCCCGACCCTTCTCCCCCGCAGCGTGACCCTGTTTGCCGAATCTTCAGAGTCGCCCGGCAGAGGGCATCAGGAGTACTTCTTCCATGGTCGTACGCGACGGCTGGAGCAAAGCCGCCAGTACCGCCTCGCCGATATCTTCGGGCTGGATGAGCTTGGCCCGATCGACGGGGAAATCGAAAGCCTTCATCATGCGAGTATCCGTGGACCCGGGCAGGATAGCAGTCACGCGGATGCCCAGTGGCCGGAATTCCTCGCGCAGCACCCGCGTAAGTCCCAGAGCGCCGAATTTGGCAGCACAGTATGCCGAACAGTTTCGGAAGGCGCTACGGCTGGACACCGATAGAATGTTGACGATATGCGCCGCCCGGCTGCGCTTGAGGACCGGCAAGGCGGCGCGCGTGACAAGAAACAGAGCGGTGAGATTGGTCTCGAGGTTGGCACGCCAGTCCTGGAGGGTCGTGCGGGCAAATGGCTTGTAAGTGAAAACGCCGGCGTTGTTCACTAGGACGTCGAGTTTTTTTTGGTGGCGATGGAGGGTTCGAAACAGTCTAGCAACTTCTGCAGGGCGCGTAACGTCGGCGACGACAGGCAGCGGGTCGCCCGGGACCTGCTTCGCGGCGGCCTTTAGCGCGCGCTTATGGCGGCCCACGAGGATCAACTGCGCGCCCTCGCGGCCCAGAGTCTGCGCAATCGCCAGCCCGATGCCCCGGCTGGCGCCGGTAACAAGGATGACCTTCCCTTTCAGCTTGTTCATCGCTTCGAACGGCCCGGGCTTTGAAACTCACGGGCCGGGTGACCCTGAGTCTACACGATGCGGACTCAGGGCCGAAGTAAGAACTAGACGGCCGTCATCCTAAGGGAACGGAATCGCTTCTTCGCGGTCAAGCTCTAATCGATGCAGATTCCCGAGGGTGTGCGGGGGTTCTCGCTTGCAGCCCAAGTCTTGAGTCTGCGGGCCTCGCCATCTCAGGCCGCAGAGGGAGAGCTTTCAACTCCCGCGAGATTTACGGAACTTCCAACACCGTGGTGCGCTCTTAGCTGGGCGCACGCACGAGCCGCAAGAACTCCGCTCGGGTTTGATCGCAATCGCGGAAGACCCCGAGCATGGCGGAGGTGACAGCAAGGGAGTTTTGCTTCTCCACGCCGCGCATGACCATGCAAAGGTGACGGGCTTCGATGATCACTCCCACGCCTTGGGGGTTGACCTTTTCCATTATCGTTTCGGCGATTTGCGTGGTCAGCCGCTCCTGGACCTGGAGCCGCCGGGCAAAGACATCCACCAGGCGCGGGATCTTGCTCAAGCCGATCACCCGCCGGGTGGGAATGTACGCGACATGGCAGCGACCGAAAAACGGCAGCAGGTGGTGCTCGCAGAGGCTGAAAACCTCGATATCCTTAACGATCACCATCTCGTCGTAAGCCACATCGTAGAGCGCGCCGTTGAGGATCTTGTCAACGTCCTGTTGATAGCCGCTCGTCAGAAAGAGCAGCGAGCGGGCGACGCGCTGCGGCGTTTTGAGCAGGCCGTCACGCTCGGGATCTTCGCCAACCTGGCCGATGATGCTGCGCACCGCTTCCGCCAGAGAATCGGCTTCACCTAGAGCTTCGACCTCCTCGGTGATCGGGAATCTGTCATTGTTCATGGTTGTCATCTCACTTTCCGCTCCGCGAAGTCGCGGTTTTCCTCGCCCGCATACTCAAAGAAGTTGGAATTCGTCTCCTCCAAGCGGACGCGGTCCAGGCGCGCTGCCGCCCAACGGCCCGCCGCCTGCAATTTCGGCTTCAGGAGATTGAAAATCTCAATGCCGATGTTTTCTGCGGTGGGCACGAGGTTACGGAAATTCTCTGTGTCCAGGTTAAGATGGGTTTCGTCAAATCGTTCCAGAACCTCGCACTGAACCACGGCATCCAGAATCGTCAGGTCATAGACCATTCCAGTCGCCGGATCGACTGGTCCCGCCACCGTCACCTCTAGAACATAGTTGTGTCCGTGACCAAGTGGATTGTTGCATTTGCCATAGACGCGCGCGTTCTCCTCCGGCCCCAGGGCCTCGGTATGCAGGCGGTGGGCGGCGGAAAACCGGTAGCGGCGCGTCAGATAGACCATCACTCTCCGTAGTAGTCCACGAACAGGTCAGGCGTCTCGTACAACCTGATTCGATGCAGCTTTCCGAAGGCAAGTTTCGTGGCCAGCAGTTTCCAGATTTCCACGGCGATGTTTTCTGTGGTCGGGATGGTCGTGGCAAAAGCCGGAACTTCCTTATTCAAGAACCGGTGGTCCATCAACGAAAGTACTTCCTGCTCAAGGAGTTTCTTGAGGTCTTTGAGATCCAGCACCATGCCGGTGACAGGGTCAATCTCGCCGGCTACGGTTACTTCCAG
>CAZTHM010000265.1:0-5782 GCA_964613505.1 uncultured Acidobacteriota bacterium
AGCCGGAATCTACTTTCTGGTGCTTCCCTCGGGGCTCGCCGCAGTCAATCGCGGAGACGTCCTGACGCTCTTCGCCGCAATGGCCTTTGCGGTTCACATTGTACTGGTGGGAGTTTATACAAAACGGTTTTCGTTTCGCCATCTGGTTCCAGTGCAGATTCTCGCGGTGGGGGTCCTGGCGATATTCAGCCTGCCGGTGATACCCAGCGTCCGGTTCCAATTGACCGCCGGGCTTGCAGCCGCTCTAATCGTGACGGCGGTTTTCCCGACCGCCTTCGCCTTTTCGGTGCAAAACTGGGCGCAACAGTTTACGCCGCCGGCGCACACGGCCCTAATCTTCGCGCTCGAGCCGGCCTTCGCGGCTTTTACTTCACGCCTGGTTCTGGGCGAGCGGTTTGGTGGCAAGGTGTTCCTCGGAGCCGCCCTGATTCTCGCCGGCATGATCGTCTCTGAGATCTGGAGCGGCACGCCGCCTTCGCCGGTGGAAGGATAGCCTTCCTCCCGTTTATGCCCATTGTCAGCTTCTTGTATACAGGCGAATCTAATTCCGCCGCTTTGACGAAAGTCAAGAGTCGGAGACCCATTGGCATTCACCAGAAGGGAAGATGCCTCGGCACTTCTCATACAAGCAACTGCCAGACCGCGACGACTCATCATAGTTAAGAGTTGGACGGGCGTGAGGGTGGATGAGCGGGCGGACGAAAACGTGACAAACCGGAATCTCCTAGCAAGGGGGCGCATGGAGCACCCGCGGTTTTAGGCGCGGAGCTACCTTGCAACCCCGCGCGCGCGTCTAACCAGTGTATAATGAAGATTGGCGCGGCTGGCGGCACGCCGGCCCAAGACCATTTGGGGTGAATTGAGAATGAGCATGAATGGACGACGCGTTTTGCCCGCCCTAGTTGTTGCGGCCACGCTGGGAGTGGGGATTCTGATCGGCACGCTGGTTTCGAACGGCGTGCGAGCCGCGAAGGTTTCGGCGGTGGCTCCGGACGCTGCGCCCTTGGCGGTCCCTTCTCCCGCCGAGCTTTCAAACTCCTTCGCGCAGATTGCCGACGACCTGGAACCGGCCGTAGTGAACATCAATACCGAATCGACGGTGAAGGTCTCCCGCCGAAGATTTCACGCTCCGGACGATTCGCCTTTCGGCGACTTCTTCGACCGCTTCTTCCAGAATGGCCCGGAGGGACAAGGGGGAGCTGAGATTCCGCAGTCCAGTCTGGGCTCCGGGGTCATCCTCGACAAGAGCGGCTATATCATGACGAACTATCACGTCATCATGCGGGGCGGGGAAGACAAGCCGGTGGACCGCATCCGCGTGCAACTTCACGGCGATGACGGGAACCCCAGAGGTTATGAGGCCAAGGTCGTCGGCAAGGACCGCGACACCGACCTGGCCGTCATTAAGATCGACGTCGGCAAGCCGCTGCCCTTCGCGCAATTCGGCGACTCGGATTCGATGCGCGTGGGCGACTGGGTGCTGGCCATCGGCAGCCCCTTCGGACTCGACTCAACCGTCACGGCGGGAATCGTCAGCGCCAAGGGACGGGACATCGAAGGCGGACCGGACGGCCAGTTCAAACGCTTTCTCCAAACCGACGCCGCGATTAACCCGGGCAACAGCGGCGGTCCGCTGGTCAACATGGCGGGACAAATCGTGGGCATCAACACCGCCATCGCCACCAACCGCGGCACGTATGACGGCGTGGGCTTCGCCATTCCATCCAATACGGCGCGCAAGGTGTACAACTCGCTTATCTCTTCCGGCAGCGTCCGCCGGGGCGCCATCGGCGTGACCTTCCGCAATGAGAAAAATCCCGTCATGCTGCGGATGTTCGGCGCCGACCACGGCGTGGTGGTGCAAAGCGTCGAAACGGGTGGCCCGGCGGATCACGCGGGAGTCAAGCGCGGCGACGTCATCACCTCGGTGAACGGCAAGGCCATCCGCAACGGCGACGAACTGGTGGCAATCGTTTCCGAGACGGAAGTCGGCAGAAGGCTGAAGATCGATCTCCTGCGTGAGAAGAAGGCGATGTCGGTGGACATCGAAGTAGGCGACCGCAGCAAGATCATCAGCCGCCTTCGTGACGACTCGGGGTCTGAAGGAGAAGACGAGGGACCCGGCGAGCAGGCCAGCGGCATCGTGGGAATCTCGGTGCGCAACCTGACGCGCGAGCAGGCGGACGAGCTCGCCACCCAATTGCACCTGGATAGCGCGCAGGGAGTTCTGGTGAGCGAAGTGAAGGCCGGCAGCTTCGCTCAAGATGTCGGCTTGGCGCGCGGCGACGTCATCCTGGCCGTGAATCATCAATCGGTTCGCTCCACGGAAGAGTTTTCGCGAATCCAGAGCCAACTCAAATCCGGGAGCGATGTTCTTTTCTTCGTGGCGCGGCGCACCCAGCGCTCGTTTACCACACTCTATCTAGCCGACCGGCTGCCGTGAGGAGGCTGTGCCAGGAACCGCGCTGACCGCGCTGCAAAGGAAAACTCTGGTCGCCCTGCTGGGGGCGGGGGTGTTTCTCTCTTCGGTAGTTTCGCACGCCGCGAACGCCGCGGAAGAGAAGCTCCCGCCTAAGCCGGCGCCCGTGAAGAAGCCGGCGGCCCGGTCCTCGACTGCCAAGAAACCTGCGGTGAAATCCGGCAAAACGCCGGCCCCGCGCAAGTCATCCTACAAACCACGCCGGCCTCGATCGCAAACGTTTCGATACCGCCTGGCGCGGCTCAAACTGCAGCCGGAACGCATCAGCGAAATTCAGCAGGGACTTGTCAAGGCAGGTTACCTGAACCAGGAGCCTAACGGCCAGTGGGACGACCCGACGCGGACCGCCATGCTCCGTTTTCAACAGGATCATGGCTTTCCCGGCACCGGCCTTCCGGAAGCCAAATCCCTTATGAAACTCGGCCTGGGGCCGCATCCACTCCCCGAAGAATTGGACTCCACGGTACAAGCCGGCGCCGGACCGCTCAACCAGCCGGTATTTGATTCCCCAACTCCACAACAACAACAGTAAGCAGTAGGTAGAATGCGGTCGGCGGCTGGCGCAGAGCGCAGCTCTGCGCTCAGGTAGTGCAGGAGGGCGGGGCAAGCCCCGCCCCTACGGGAAATTGCCCCGGCTCGGTTTGGGGCCGGCCCGGCCAAAGCGGCGGGCGAACCGCCGCACTCCAGATTCTATGCGAAAGCTTTCCGGAGGATCTCCAGGCTCTTGGGCACGGCGGTCTCGGCGTCTTCCTTGCCTTCCATTTCAAGAGAAATATATCCTCCGAAGTTGGCCTTACGCAGGATATTGGCAATCTTAATATAGTCGAGGTCGAGCGTATACCACACGCCGCCGCCGTAGTAAGTCTTGGCCTGCACGATGGTCGCGTAGGGCGCCAACTGCTCGAGCTGCGAATAGGGGTCGCCGACGAAATTTCCGGTGTCGAGATTCATTCCGAGCCAGGGGGTGTTGAACGCCTTGTAGATGCGCAAGAGGCCCTCGACGGAAGTCGTCAGGCCCCAGTGATTTTCGAGCGCCATCACCACGCCGGCCTTCTCAGCAGCAGGGAGGCACTGCTCGATCGAATCGATGCACCACTTGAAGGCTTCGTCGTAATCGTGCCCGGGCAGCGGCGGTTCTTGCCCCTTGGCTTTCATCAAGTCGTCGAAGGATTTGATGGTTTTCCAACGCCCGGAGTTGAGCCGCATGAAGGGAATCCCCAGCTCGTGGGTCATCTCCAGGCAGCGCACCGTGTGGTCGATTTCCTTCTGGCGCGCCGCGGGGTCAGGCGAGACGAAGTCCTGATGGATCGAGAACATCATCAGGTCGAGGCCGTTGACCGCCGCCATCCGCTTGAGCTTGCGCAGGTAGGCGGGCGATTCCTCCGGCATCTGCACGTGCAGAATCTCCACGCCGTCGAAACCCAGGCGCGAGGCGTTTTCGATGACTTTCTCGATTGGGTATTTCTGTTCAGTGAAATGCCAATAGGAATAAGTCGAAACTCCGATGTGAATGCGATGTGCAGAGGGTTTGGCGGCCTCGGCCTTCGCCATTCCCGCCGCGGGCGAGAGCACCGCCGCCGCGCCCAGACCTATTCCTTGCTTGAGCATCTCGCGTCGTGTGCTGGACATGTTATGCCTCCTCCGTAGCGCCGCCATCCTGGCGGCAACTGGCTGCCGACTGGAAGCCGGCGCTACATCCGCCGGCTGAAAGCTTACCGCCGGTGGCTGCGAGCTCTCTTCTGACTCCTGACTCCTGACTTCTGGCTCCTGTTCTTCTACGTATCGATCTGCGCGCGCTGCAGCTTGTCGCTGTAATCGACATAAATCGTTTTCCACTCGGAGTAGAAATCGAGCGCTGTCGTGGCGGCTTCGCGGTGGCCGTTGCCGGTCTGCTTGGTGCCGCCGAAGGGCAGGTGAGTCTCCGCCCCGATCGTCGGCGCGTTGACATAAACGATTCCTGTATCAAGGTCGCGCATTGCCTGATAGGCGCGGTTCAGGTTGCGCGTGTAAATCGATGACGAGAGTCCGTACACCACACCGTTGTTGATTTCGATGGCCTCCTCGAGCGTGCTGAAGGGGATCACGGAAACCACCGGCCCGAAGATCTCTTCCTGCGCGACGCGCATCTTGGGATCGCAGTCGCCAAAGATGGTGGGCTCGTGAAACCAGCCGTTGTCGTAACCGCCGCCCGTCAGGCGATGCCCGCCGGCCAGCAGCCTGGCGCCTTCGTTCTTGCCAATCTCGACGTACTCTTCGACGGTTTTGAGCTGCCCCTGATTGACGCACGGACCCATCTGGACCGCGGGATCGAGGCCGTCGCCAACTTTGAGGGCACGCGTGCGCTCGACGAAACGGTCGGTGAATTCCTTGTAAACTTTCTTGTGGCAGGCGACGCGGCTGGCGGCGGTACAGCGCTGGCCGGTGGTACCAAAACCGCCCCACAATGCACCGTCGACGGCGATGTCGAGATTCGCGTCGTCCATGACGATGATGCAGTTCTTGCCGCCCATTTCGAGGCAGCAATGCTTGAAGGTGTGCGAGCAAGCCTCGGAAACTCTGCGCCCGATTTCGGTTGAGCCCGTGAAGGAGACCACTTTCACGTCCGGGTGCGTCATCAAGCGGTCGCCGACCTCGCCGCCGCCGCCGGAGACATAGTTGACCACGCCGTGAGGAATGCCCGCTTCTTCTAGCACGTGGGCAAGATTTAACATGGAGAGCGGCGTGTCTGTGGCGGGCTTCATCACCACCGTGTTGCCGCAGATCAGCGCCGGCATGACTTTCCAGGAAGGAATGGCCATGGGGAAATTCCACGGCGTAATCATCGTGCAGACGCCGATGGGCGCGCGCACGGTCATGCAGGATTTGTTGGGCAGTTCCGACGTGGTCGTCAGCCCGAACAGGCGCCGCCCTTCGCCCGCCATGTAGTACGTCATGTCGATGGCTTCCTGCACGTCGCCGCGGGTCTCGATCAGGATTTTGCCCATCTCGCGCGTCATCTGCTGCGCGAACTCTTCCTTGCGTTCGACCAGCAACCGCGCGGCGCGATAGATGATTTCGCCGCGCTTGGGCGGCGGAAGCAGCCGCCAGCTTTTGAACGCTTCTTTGGCGGCGGCGATGGCGTTGTCAATGTCTTGCGCATTAGATTTTTGAAAAATGCCGATCAGTTCGGTGCGATTGGCGGGGTTGAGGTTTTCAAAAGTTCGCCCGCTGACCGATTCGACCCATTCTCCGTTGATGAAGTTTTTGTAGACTTTCGGTGGAGCCATGCGGAAATCCTCCCGGGATGATGACGTTGTGGCATGG
>CAZTHM010000266.1:0-5692 GCA_964613505.1 uncultured Acidobacteriota bacterium
TTGACGGTGAGGAGCGTCTTGTCAATCGAGAGCGGCTTCTCGATGAAGTCGAAGGCGCCGAGCTTGGTGGCGCGCACCGCGGTCTCAATCGAACCGTGGCCGGAAATCATGATGACGGCGGGAGGGTTTTCGAGGGCGCGGATTTTCTCCAGCGCCTGAAGGCCGTCCATGCCCGGCAGCCAGATGTCGAGGAGCACGACTTCGCAGGGCATCTTGCCCAGGCTTTCCAGGCAGGCTTCGGCGCTCTCCACGGCTACGACGCGATAGCCTTCGTCGCGCAGGACGTCGCCCAGGGATTGGCGAATGCCAGCTTCGTCGTCAACGACCAACACGGAGTGGCGGGGCATAGAAGTTCTGAGTTCTGAATTATGAGTTATGAACGGTGGATTGTGAATAGGGAATCGCTCGGGGAAAGGGGATCCCGCAAAATGGCCATTCCGAAGGTCATTTCATAACTCATAATTCATAACTCATAATTCCGTGGTCGCCGCCGCGCGCTCGACGGGCAGCTCGATCACGAATTTCGTTCCCGCCGGCCGGTTCTCTTCCACGCGGATGGACCCTCCATGCTCGGAGACGATACGGCTGACGATGGCCAGCCCCAGTCCGGTTCCACGCCGCTTGGTGGAGAAGAAGGGAAGAAACAGTCTCTCCTTGTCCTCGGAGGGGATGCCGGGGCCGCTGTCGGCCACCACCAATTCCACGACTTCGCGCTCGGCGTCGAGGGCGGTGCGGACCCAGATGTCCTTGAGCGCCGATTTCTCGACGGCCTCGGCGGCGTTGTCCACCAAATTCACCACGGCGCGCTTCAACTGGTCCAGGTCTGCCTGGACGGCGGGCAGGTCGGGCGCCAATTCGCGGTGCAGGGTGATGCCGTCGAGCCGACCGTCGAAAACGTTCAGCGCCGTCTCGACGATGGGATTCAGGCTGGTCAGGACGGGCCGCGAAGCCGGAAAGCGCGCCAGGCTGGAGAACTCATCCACCAGCGTCTTGAGGGTTTCAACCTCGCGCCCGACCAGCGCGGCGCTCTCCGCGACGGCGTTGACGAGGTCCTGGGAAAGCGCGTGGGGCCCGGCGCGCTCAATCAGGCGGTGAATGCGGTCGGTCGAGAGCTGGATGGGCGTCAGGGGGTTCTTGATTTCGTGAGCGATCCGCTGGGCCACTTCCTGCCAGGCGGCGGCCTTCTGGGCGCGCAGCAATTCCGTCAGGTCTTCGAGCACCAGGAGGAGGCCCACCGTCCCCTGCCGCGTGCGGACGGAGGAAACAGTCAGTGCCACCGAGACGCGTCGCTTGCCCACGTCGAGGTCGATCTGGCGCGTCACGGCGCCCTGGCGCGCGGCGCGGCGGAAAAGCCGTGAGATCTCCCGCGCGTCTTCGGCGGAGAACAAGTCAGCGAGGGTACGAGCAGATTTCACAGCCTCCAGACCGAACATCCGTTCCGCCGTGGCGTTCACTTGCGTGATCTGGCCTTGCCGGTCGAGCGAGATGACGCCGGTCGGGATGTTCTGAAGGATCGCCTCAGTGGTGTTGGTGCGCTCCTCCAGAGCGCGGTTGGCCTTATGCAGATCCTCGGCAGCCTGCCCCAGGGCACGGCTGTTCTCCTCGAGCTGACGGGTCATTTGGTTGAAGGAGTGGATGAGCTTTCCCAGTTCGTCATCCGCCCGCGCCTCCACTCGGTAACTTAGGTTTCCGCGCGAGACTTCGTGGGTGGCCTCGGCCAGCGCCTGAATGGGCACGGTCACCTGCTTGGAGAGAAAGAGCGCGAACCAGGTGGCGAGGAAAAGAATGAGCAGCGTCAAGAGCCAGAGGACGGAAAGGTATGTGCGCTTGACGGCTTTGCGCTCGCGGCTCAGATCGTCGTACTTCTGAGCTTCGGCGCGAATCTCGTCGGCGCGTTGCTTGATGCTGGTGGGCAGCTTGGTCGCGCTGACGACCGTGCCCAAGCGCTCCCCACTCGCCCCCAGGACAGGGTAGGCAGCCAGGAACAAATCGGTGTCCTGGGAGCGCCAGCGGGCGGGGATTCCCTCGGCGGCAAGCGGGCCCGCCTTCATGCCGGGGAAGAGGCGCATGACCTCTGCCGAGCCTGGCCAGGCGTGTCCCGCGCCCGCGATCAGACGGCCCTGCGCGTCAAAGCACATCGCTGAATCCAGCGCGAGGTCCTTCAAATGGTGATCCAGGATCGTTCCGAGCGCTTCCGCGTCACCGCGCCCGAGCGTGGCGCGAAGCTCTTCGTTTGCCGCCAGGTGGCTGGTGCTGTGGCGCGTGTGCACTTGGGCCTGCAATTCCACCTCACGGAAGATTTCGTCCGCGTCTTTGCGCACGATGTCGAACGGGATGCCGAACCACTTGTCGATGCTGCGGTTGAGAAGTCCGTAGGCGAAGATGAAGAGGAAAGAGACGGGGACCAGCGACAGGCCGAGGAAGGCCGCCACCATCTTGGTCTTGAAGCGCGCGCCGAGTTTCTGCTGCCGGCGTTCGACGTAGAGCTTAAGGAGAATACGGGTGAGGATGAGCGCGAAGATGACGAAGGCGATGAAGATGAAAGTGGAGAGAACCAGCAGAAGAATGGTCTGTTGGGCGCTGGCGGGCCGGATGAAAGAGAGGTTCAAGGAGGCTTGGCTCCAGCCCAGGAGGAATAGGACGGGTACCAGGATGAGGAGGAAAACCAGAAAGGTCTTGCTCCGGTCTGAAGGCTTTTCGTCCATGGCGGTCGGTCAGCTCTGCGCGTTCATAGCTCTATGTTCCGTCGCAACGGCGGCAAGTTCACTCGAGCGGACAGATCCCGCAGCATCGGGACCTGCCGGGGGAAGAAACTCTCCCAAGGGGCAGGCCTCACAATTCGGTTCGCGGCGCTTACAGAAGCGTTTGCCCGCCTCGACCAACAGGGCGTGGAACTCGTTGAAGAGGGAAGGATCGGACGGCAGGGAGCGGTGGAGAAATTCCTGCGCCTCATCGTATCTCGCCGCGGGCGGCACGAGGCCGTGGCGGCTGAGGATTCGGCGCGTGTAAGCATCTGCGACGAAGAACGGTTGCCGGCCGGCGTAGAGCAAGATGGCATCCACGGTCTCGGATCCCAACCCCTTGATGCGGAGAAGTTCCCCCCGCACCTCCGCGGCTGGCAGGGCAAAGAGCCTCGCCAGGGAGCCGTCCGAGAAGCGCTCCAGCCCGTCGAGAAAGCTTCGGATAGCGGCGGCCTTCTGGCGGTAGAAGCCCGCCGGGCGGACGCAACTTTCGAGTCGGGCCGGCGAGGCCTGCTGGAGCCGTGACAGCTTCAAGAGTCCCGCCTCCCGCAGCCGCTTGAGGGCCAGGGCGGCGTTGGTCCATGACGTATTCTGGACGAGGATCGCCCCCAGGATGACTTCCAGCCTTGTCCGGGCCGGCCACCAACCCTGCGGACCCAGCCGCTCGAGCAGAGTATCGTAGTATTGGCGAAGCGTCCGGGCGGTCCCGCTCTGAGCGGGATCGACGGGCGCTGCCGCTAACTGCATAGTCTTCAAAGCTATACTTCGGCCGAGTCGAAGTCAAGGCGGGCGGCTAGGGGTTTGTTTAGGACAGCCCACGGGAAAGCCCCGGCTTTTGGCGTCGAGAGGAGCGTGGCGCGGCGAATCGTCTTGACATTAGAACGGGAAAACTCTAGGATGCGTGCAAGTGAATGATTTGGGGCCAATTGCCGAACTCATGCCGCAAGCAAGCGTTCCGATGGCCTTGATTTCCAGGTGTCCCTAGTGGGGGTTGGGGAATGTCGGGTAAGCTTGGCGAAATACTCCTGAAAGACAAGATCATATCTTCTGACCAGCTCAAGCAGGCGCTCGAGTACCAGAAATCCAATGGCGGGCGACTGGGAAACGCGCTGGTCAAACTCAGTTTCCTGAATGACGATGAAGTGACGGCCATCCTTTCCCGCCAGTACGGCGTACCCTCCATCAATCTGGCCTACTTTGAAGTTGATCCCGGGGTGATCAAGATCATCCCGATGGAGACCTCGATAAAGTACCAGATCCTGCCCCTGAGCCGGGTGGGGTCGTCGCTGACGGTGGCGATGGTGGATCCCACCAACGTGTTCGCCATGGACGACATCAAGTTCATGACGGGGTTCAACATCGAGCCCGTGGTGGCTTCAGAAACCGCCATCATGGACGCCATCAAAAAGCACTACGGAAGCATCGAGGACGTGGAGAGGAAGAAGGAACTCGAGGATATTGTCAGCTTCATCGACGAAGGCGCGGCAGATAGCGTGGAACTGGAAGCCGAAGACGAGTCCGGCCTCAACCTCGCGGCCCTGGAGAAAGCGGCGGAGGAGGCTCCGGTCATCAAGCTGGTGAATTACATTCTCACCGACGCGGTGAAGAAGGGCGCCAGCGACATCCACATGGAGCCTTACGAGAAAGATTACCGGGTGCGCTACCGCGTTGACGGCATGCTCGCCACCATCATGAACCCGCCCAATAAACTCCGGGATGCCATCATCAGCCGCGTCAAGATTATGGCCAAGCTGGACATCTCGGAGAAGCGCCTGCCGCAAGACGGGCGCATCATGATCAAGTTCAAGAAAGACGGGAAGATGAAGCAGCTCGACTTTCGCGTCTCGGTGCTTCCCACGCTGCACGGCGAAAAAGTGGTTATGCGGCTGCTCGACAAAGAGAACTTGCGGTTGGACATGACCAAGCTCGGCTTCGAGCAGGAGTCGTTAACCAAGTTTCAGAAGGCCATTTTCAAGCCCTACGGCATGGTGCTCGTAACCGGCCCGACGGGCAGCGGCAAAACCAACACCCTGTATTCCTCCATCGCCCAGCTCAACAAACCCGATACCAACATCATCACGGCGGAAGATCCCGTCGAGTTCGTGTTGCCGGGAATCAACCAGGTGCAGATGAAGGAGCAGATCGGGTTGAACTTTGCCGCCGCCCTGCGCTCCTTCCTGCGGCAGGACCCCAACATCATCCTGGTGGGCGAAATCCGCGACTTCGAGACGGCCGAGATCGCCATCAAGGCCGCGCTCACCGGCCACTTGGTGCTCTCGACCCTGCACACCAATGACGCGCCGTCAACCATCTCGCGCCTGATGAACATGGGCATTGAGCCCTTCCTGGTGGCGACTTCGGTGCACCTGATTTGCGCGCAGCGCCTGGCGCGGCGGGTTTGCCAGGACTGCAAGGCTCCGGAGGACCTGAGCCCGCAGGTGATGATCGACGCGGGGTTCACTCCGGAGGAAGCCAAGACCGTCAAGGTATACAAAGGCGCGGGCTGCTCCACCTGTGGCAACAAGGGCTATAAGGGACGCGTAGGATTGTACGAGGTTCTGGAGATTTCCGACGAGCTTCGGGAGCTGATTCTGGTCGGTGCTTCGGCGCTGGAGATCAAGAAGAAGGCGGTCGAGCAGGGGATGATTTCGTTGCGCCGGAGCGGGCTCATCAAAGCCATGGCGGGCCAGACGACCCTGGAAGAAGTCTTTCGCGAGACGGTTCTGTAATTCTCCTCGCCGTCCGCTGGGGCAATCCACGGCACGAAGAACTCGAAAGGAAGGGCGATGGCGATCCTGAGCTTGAGCGAACTGCTGAAACGGATGGTGGACGCGGGAGGGTCAGACCTCCACATCACCACCAATTCGCCGCCCCGCATCCGCGTCCACGGCGAGCTCAAACCTTGCGAGGACCTGCCGGTGCTGGGTCGCGCGGATACCAAGCAGCTGGCC
>CAZTHM010000267.1:0-5343 GCA_964613505.1 uncultured Acidobacteriota bacterium
TCTAGTAACTCCTTTATAATCTGCAAGTTGCCAGGGCAGCTTTTCAGAGCGACGAATTCATTTTCATTGTTTCGGCGGACTCTTATCCATTCATAACATAAATGATACATCTCTAGGTACGGGGTCCGGAAATCTTCGTCGCCGCGCCCAGCTTCATTGGAGAATGCGTGCCAGCGCCCCCTGGGAACCTCGTGTCGGCGCGCGCCGTGGCAGTGCCAAACCATCTCGCTCCTATATCTAGCCTATACTATCGGGATGAGACCATGGAGACCAGTGAGAACCGTGAGACACTTTTTTCTTTATGCCTGGAAATAAAGGAGTTAGCGGCTGAATCGGTGGCTCTGGCGAGGGTCAGCAGTGATAAGTGTGGCTTTTTGCCCAATGGCATCCCCGGCGCAAACTGTCTTCCTTGTCCGGGCGTGGCGACCGCCAGAGATGGGACCGAACTGCTTCTATGACAAGGGTCATAAACCTTGAAGGATGCTCCAGCGGATGCTATCTTTGTAGGTTCGGCAATGAAGTCGGGACTTATCTGGGGGTTGTACCGTGGCAGGGAAAGAAGGCCGGAATCCCTTTGGGACGCGATGTGAGATTGAGACGGCGGCCGGAAGGGCGGTGCTCTATCGCCTCGACGCGTTGGAGAAAGCGGGGCTGGGCAGCCTTGCCCGGCTGCCGTTTTCCATCAAGGTGCTGCTGGAAGCGGTGCTGCGCAACGTGGACGGATTCCTCGTGAAGGAAGATGACGTCAAAGCACTGGCCCAATGGAATGGGAAGTCGCCCGCGGCGCGCGAGGTTCCCTTCAAGCCCGCGCGCGTGATCTTGCAGGATTTCACGGGCGTTCCCGCAGTCGTGGATCTCGCGGCCATGCGCGCCGCCATGAGGCGCCTGGGCGGCGACCCGGCGAAGATCAATCCCCTCGTGCCGGTCGATCTTGTCATCGACCATTCCGTGCAGGTGGATTTTTTTGGAACCCCGGAGGCCCTCAATCGCAACGCCGAGGTCGAGTTCGAGCGCAACCGCGAGCGCTACGAGTTCCTGCGCTGGGGGCAGCAGGCGTTTCGTAATTTCCGCGTCGTGCCGCCGGCCACAGGAATCGTGCACCAGGTGAACCTGGAATTTCTGGCGAAAGTGGTTCTGGCGCGCGAGGAAGACGGTGAGACCATCCTGATGCCGGACACGCTCGTCGGCACGGACTCTCACACCACGATGATCAACGGCCTGGGCGTGCTGGGCTGGGGCGTGGGCGGAATCGAAGCCGAAGCGGCAATGCTCGGCCAGCCGAATTACTTCATGACGCCACAGGTGATCGGGTTCAAGCTGAAGGGCAAGCTCCCGGAGGGCGTGACCGCGACCGATCTCGTCTTGACCGTCACCGAGATGCTGCGCAAGAAAGGCGTCGTCGACAAGTTCGTGGAATTCTACGGCGATGGACTATCCCAGATGCTGCTGGCGGACCGCGCCACGGTGGCCAACATGGCGCCCGAGTACGGCGCCACTATGGGTTTCTTTCCGGTGGATGACGAGACGCTGCGCTATCTGCGCCAGACCGGCCGCACGGAGGAAGAGATTGATCGCGTTGAACGCTACGCGCAGGAGCAGGGGATCTTCCGCACCGACCAGACACCCGATCCGGAATTCACCGACACGCTGGAACTCGACCTCGCCACAGTCGAGCCGAGCCTGGCCGGGCCCAAGCGTCCACAGGATCGGGTGCTCCTCTCCGATATGAAAAGCTCCTTCGGCAAAGCGCTTACCGCGCCCGTGAAGGAGCGCGGCTTCGGGCTTAGCGAGGAAGAACTCTCGCGCACCGCGAGCGTCGGCTTCAATGGCACGCAGGCGAAGGTGGGCCACGGCGCGGTGGTGATTGCCGCCATCACTTCCTGCACCAATACCTCGAATCCGTCGGTAATGATCGCCGCCGGCCTGGTGGCCAGGAAAGCGCGCGAGCGCGGGCTCCAGACGCGACCCTATGTCAAGACCAGCCTGGCGCCGGGCTCGAAAGTCGTGACGGAGTATTTGAAAGAGGCCGGACTGCTCGAGGACCTCGCGGCGCAGGGGTTTGACCTGGTGGGTTATGGCTGCACGACCTGTATCGGCAACAGCGGCCCTCTGCCGGAGAACGTCGCCAAGGCTGTGAACGAGGGCAAGCTGGTGGCCGCGGCCGTTCTCTCCGGCAATCGCAACTTTGAAGGCCGCGTGCATCCGCTGGTGCGTGCCAATTATCTCGCCTCGCCGCCCTTGGTGGTTGCCTACGCGCTCGCGGGAACCGTTGACATCGACCTTACCCGTGAGCCGCTGGGCGACGATGCGCAGGGAAGGCCGGTCCTCTTGCGCGAGATCTGGCCAACTCAGCAGGAGATTACGGAAACGATGAATCGGGCCCTGCGGCCGGAGATGTTCCGCAAGAGCTACGGAAACGTTTGGAACGGCAACCCGCAGTGGAACGACATCCCCGTTTCCGGCGGAGCGCTCTATGAATGGCGAGACGAGTCGACCTACATTCAGCAACCGCCTTTCTTTACGGAACTGACTCCTCAGCCGCCCGAGGTCAGTGACATCCGCGGCGCGCGCGTGCTGGCCTTGCTCGGCGACTCGATTACGACGGACCACATCTCACCCGCCGGGGATATCACGGAAAAAGGCCCGGCTGGGCAGTTCCTGACCGAGCGCGGCATCGGCAAGAAGGACTTTAATTCATTTGGCTCGCGGCGCGGCAACGACCGCGTGATGGTGCGGGGAACGTTTGCGAACATCCGGCTGAAGAACCTGCTCCTGCCCGGGACGGAGGGCGGAATCACCGTCCACTTTCCCGGCAGAGAGACGATGCCCATTTACGACGCCGCGGTCCGCTATTGCGCCGAAGGCGTGCCGCTGGTCATCGTGGCCGGCAAGGAATACGGCTCGGGCTCCTCTCGCGACTGGGCGGCCAAGGGAACGTTGCTGCTGGGAGTCAGGGCCGTGATCGCCGAGAGTTACGAGCGCATCCACCGCTCCAACCTGGTGGGCATGGGCGTGCTACCCCTCCAGTTCAAAGCGGGGGAGAGCGCGGCATCGCTGGGGCTGACCGGACAAGAGGTCTTCGACATCACGGGCTTGAGCGACCACATCGCGCCTCGGTCGGAAGTCTCCGTGTCCGCCGTCAGTCCCGAGGGCGCGCGCCAGGCGTTCAAGGCCATCGCCCGGCTCGATTCGCAGGTGGATGTGAACTACTACCGGAATGGCGGGATCTTGCCAACTGTATTGCGTAGTATTCTAGCGTAGCGATGGTCGCCGGGCCGGCGAGCACGCCCCCGAGAAAGCGTCGCGGGCGCCACGCGGCGGTGACAGAGGAAAGACCGGTACGGGGTTTCCTGGAAGGCCATTGATTCCTACACCTTGGCGACCAAATTGCCCCAAGCCACACGAAATCTATAGAGGGAGGGTTTTTTGACCCATGTTGTCATTTAACGGACTACCTGTGCCCTCGGAGGGCAAGGCGATTGATTTCGTCGACGGGAAATTTGTCATTCCCGACACGCCGGTTATTCCTTTCATCGAAGGTGACGGCACTGGCAGAGACATTTGGAAGGCATCGGTGAGGGTTTTTGACGCCGCCGTCGAGAAGGTTTTCAGAGGCAAGCGACGAATTGTCTGGTACGAGGTCTTCGCGGGCGAGAAGGCCTTCAAGCAATTCAACGAGTGGCTGCCGCAGGGCACACTCGACGCCATCACGCAATTCAGGATTGCCATCAAGGGCCCTCTCACGACCCCCGTGGGCGGCGGCATCCGCAGCTTGAATGTGGCGATACGCCAGCTCTTGAACCTCTATGCCTGCTGGCGGCCGGTCAAATACATCCCGGGCGTTCCTTCGCCGGTGAAGCACCCTGAGCGGATGAACATCGTGATTTTCCGCGAGAACACGGAAGACGTTTACGCCGGCATGGAGTGGCAAGAGGGCACTCCGCAAGCGAAGAGCGTCATCGAGTTCATCAACAAACTGCTGCGCGAGGATGGCGCCAAGAAGCAGATTCGGCCCGACGCCGGCGTCGGCATCAAGCCGATGTCGAGGACCGCTACGCGGCAGCTCGTGCGGCGCGCCCTTCGGTATGCTATCGATCACGGCCGCAAAACCGCGACCCTCGTCCACAAGGGCAACATCATGAAGTTCACCGAAGGCGCGTTTCGCGATTGGGGATACGCGCTCGCCAGGGAAGAGTTTCGAGACCAGGTCGTGACGGAGCGCGAGAGTTGGGCGATCGACAACAAGGACAAGGACCCCAATCTCTCGATCGAGGCCAACGCGGCGATGGTCGAGCCGGGCCTGGAAATGGCTCCCGAGGCGTTCAAGCAGGCGGTCTACAAGGAAGTAAAGGAGTGCCTCGATTCCATTTACACCACGCACGGTCAGGGCAAGTGGAAGCAGAAGATCATGGTGAACGACCGCATCGCGGATTCAATGCTGCAACAGATTATGACTCGTGCTGACGAGTACGAGATTGTCTGCACGCCGAACCTGAACGGCGACTATCTCTCCGACGCCTGCGCGGCGCAGATTGGCGGATTGGGCGTGGCGCCCGGCGCCAACATCGGCGACGGCTTCGGTGTGTTCGAAGCCACCCACGGCACGGCACCCAAGTATGCGGACAAAGACGTCATCAACCCGGGCGCGGTCATCCGCTCCGGCGTGCTGATGTTCGAATTCATGGGCTGGCAGGAAGTGGGGGACCTGATCGAGAACGCGCTGGCGGAAACCATCGCGCAGCACCGCGTCACGTACGACCTCGAGCGGCTGATGAAGATGGAAGGGATCAAGGACGTTCAGAAGCTCGGCTCGACCGCCTTCGGCAGCGCCATCATCGAGAACATGGACAAGGTGAAGGCCGCCGCGGCGTAAAGACTGTGTCATCCTGAGCGAGTCCCGGTTTGACCGGGCCGAGGCGAAGGATCTCTGTAGTTCGCAAGGGGCGGCATGAATCGTTCGCCCCATTCTCAATCTGTCGGTGCCCCGGCACCGGGACGGTTCGCCCGAGATTGGACCGCCTGCGCCGGGGCGTAGTTTTTTCGCGCAATTACAACTTAATCACGAATGCTGAATGAGGGGGGACTCATGCGGAAAAAAATTACGGTAGTAGGATCCGGCAATGTGGGCGCAACTCTGGCCCATCGGCTCGCCGACCGACAACTTGGAGATATCGTTCTTATTGATATTCTTGAAGGAATACCGCAGGGCAAAGGGCTGGACTTGCTCGAGTCCGGTCCCATCGAAGGCTACGACGTCAAGATCAAGGGCACCAACGATTACGCCGACACGGCGAATTCCGACCTGGTCGTGCTGACCGCGGGAATTCGCCGTGTCGGCGTAAT
>CAZTHM010000267.1:5353-5662 GCA_964613505.1 uncultured Acidobacteriota bacterium
GGGCTTTCCCCGCAAGCCCGGGATGAGCCGCGACGATCTCTTGAAGGCCAACTACGATGTGGTGAAGGCAACCACTGAGAAAATCGTCAAGTACTCGCCGGAAAGCATCCTGATTGTGGTGACCAATCCGCTCGATGCCATGGCGCAGACGGCCTACAAAGTCAGCGGCTTCTCGAAGAACCGCGTCATTGGCATGGCGGGCGTGCTCGACACGGCGCGCTACCGGACCTTCCTTGCCGAGGCGCTCAACGTTTCGGTGCTCGATATTCAAGGCTTGGTGCTGGGCGGGCACGGCGACACGATGGTGCC
>CAZTHM010000268.1:0-5645 GCA_964613505.1 uncultured Acidobacteriota bacterium
CGCATTATTGGGCGAAGCAGAATGGACGCTGCTCGAATTGGCGCAGTCGCTGCTGGGCGTCAGCCAGCGGCCTCCGGCGGAGATTTCAGGTCTCGCCTATTTCGATCGCCAACAAGGAGACTTCGCTCGAACCGCTGCGCGGCCGCTGATGCGCAACCTTGACGCGCTTCCCTTTCCCGCGCGCGATCTCGTTGACATCGAGCGCTATCGGAGCGCCTGGAAATCGGCGCACGGTTTCTTCTCGCTCAATCTCGTCGCCAGCCGGGGCTGCCCGTATCGATGCAATTGGTGCGCCAAGCCGATTTATGGCGACGCGTTCCATCTCCGCTCGGCGGCGAGCGTGGCCGAGGAGATGCAGCAGCTCAAAGACAACTTCGGCGCCGATCACCTGTGGTTTGCCGACGATATTTTCGCACTGAAGGCACGCTGGGCGCAGGAGCTCGCCGGCGCGGTCGAGCAGCGCGGCGCCAGGATCCCTTTCAAGGTCCAGGCGCGCGTTGACCTGATGACGCCGGAGACGGTCGCGGCGCTCAGGCGCGCGGGCTGCGAAGAGATCTGGATGGGCGTCGAATCGGGCTCGCAGAAAATTCTCAACGCCATGGATAAAGGCACGCGGGTCGAGCAGATTTCCGCGGCGCGCCAAATCCTGAAGGCGCACGGGATTCATACCGGCTACTTTCTTCAATTTGGCTATCCCGGCGAGACGTGGAAAGAAATCCAGAAGACCATCGAATTGGTTCGTCGCACACAGCCCGACGAAATCGGCGTCTCAGTCTCGTATCCGTTGCCCGGCACGAAATTTTACGAGCGCGTGCGCGCGGAGCTAGGCACGAAGCAGAATTGGCTGGACAGCGAGGATCTCTCGTTGATGTTTCAGGGCGCTTACACGACGGAGTTCTATCGCGCCCTGCGCGACGCGCTGCACGCCGAAGTCGAAACCTGGAGTTGGAAGGCGCGGCGCGAGTCCGCCTCCGGCGCGGAAGCGGGGCAAGCTACCTATGCCGGGTCGGCGCGAGTTGCGGCGCTCTGGCAGCGCATTGAGGAGCTGGAAAGAACTTGTCGCAATGGCGAGCCGACCATGGTTCCGCTCGTCGCCTGCTCCGACGCGGTGAGCTAGCGTTGCGACGCGACGTGTTGTCAACCTGAGCGCAGCGAAGGATCTATGGATCTACTTCTCACCCACGGCTACTTCCTCAACGAGGACGCGAAGGAGCTTCAGATCATGAAGCCTTACGCGCCGCTGGGGATTCTCTACCTTTCTTCGCATTTGCGGGCCAAGGGGTTTGAAGTGGAAGTGTTCGACACGACGTTCGCCTCGCGCCAGGAGCTTTACCGTCTGCTCGAATCGTCTCCGCCCTCCGTGCTGGGCGTTTACGCGAACCTGATGACGCGGCCGAGCGTCATTCAAATCCTGCAAGCGGCGAAGGCGGCGGGCTGGAAGACGGTGGTGGGAGGACCGGAGCCCGCGGCCTACATCCGCGAGTATCTCGACGCGGGCGCCGACGTCGTGGTGATTGGCGAGGGCGAGTTGACGATGGAGGAACTGCTCCCCGTTCTGCGCAACGGACCCGCCACCGCATTAGAAAAAATCGCTGGCATTGCCTTTCGCCGCGCCGACGGCGCGATTTGCCAGACTCCCCCGCGCGCGCAAATTCCGGATCTCGACGCGCAGCCCTGGCCCGACCGCGAGCGCATCGCGATGGAGCGTTACGTCGAAACCTGGCGCGAGCATCACGGCGCGGGTTCGATCTCGCTGATCACGGCGCGCGGCTGTCCGTATCATTGCCGCTGGTGCAGCCACGCCGTCTACGGCAAGACGCACCGGCGCCGCCGGCCCGTCGCGGTGGTGGACGAACTCGAGTGGGTGCTCAACCGCTATCAGCCCGACATGGCCTGGTTCGCGGACGACGTTTTCACGATTCATCACGGCTGGCTTTTCCAATTCGCGGCGGAGATGCAGCGGCGCGGCCTCAAGATTCCCTTCGAGTGCATTTCGCGCGCCGATCGCATCAACTCACAAGTCGTCGACGCGCTCGCCGAGCTGGGCTGCTTCCGTGTCTGGATCGGCTCGGAGAGCGGCTCGCAGCGCATTCTCGACGCCATGCAGCGCGGCGTGACGGTGGAAGAAGTTCAAGCCGCCATCGCGCTCCTCAAGGCGGGAGGGATTGAGACCGGCATGTTCCTGATGTGGGGTTATGCGGGCGAGGAGTTAGAAGATATCGAGGCCACTGTCACGCATGTGAAGCGCAGCCAGCCGGACATCGTGCTGACCACGGTCGCTTATCCCATCAAAGGCACGCCGTTCTTTGATGAAGTCGCCGCCAACGTGGTGAGCGGGCGCGCGTGGGCGGAAGGCTCGGACCGCGACTACCAGGTCCGTGGCCGCCACTCGCGCGGCTTCTATCAACACGCCGACCGGCTTTTGCGGAACGAATACGCGCTCAGCAAACTCCATAATGGCAACGGTAATGATGCCGCTCTCAGAATTGATCTCGAAAGTAAGATCGCGCAGGCGCGCGAGGGCTTGCGCGCTTCGATGGCGGAAGTGGAGGCATGAAGCGGTATGTCCGGCTCGCTGATGACCCCTCCCTGCATCGCGCCTTTCGACGCGGTCGCGGCGACGTATGACGAGACGTTCACGCATTCGCTGATCGGCGGGGCGCAGCGGCGCGCCACGTGGCGCGAACTCGACCGGGCGTTTCGCCCTGGCCAGCGCGTCCTGGAACTCAATTGCGGGACGGGCTTCGACGCCGTTCACCTCGCCGACCGCGGCATCGAAGTCGTGGCCTGCGATGTGTCACCCCGCATGATCGAAGTAGCACGGCAACGCCAGCGCCGGACGGCGCCGCGGGCGCGGATTGATTTTCGAGTCCTGGCCACGGAAGAGATCGCGGAGCTTCAGGACGAAGGCCCCTTCGACGGCGCGTTCTCGAATTTCGCCGGGCTGAACTGCGTCGAGAATCTTCCTCTGGTGGCGAGCGATCTGGCGCGACTCCTAAAGCCCGGAGCGCCGGCCGTGCTCTGTTTTGCCGGCCGTTACGTTGGCTGGGAAATGCTTTGGTATTTACTGCGCGGCAACCCGCGCAAAGCTTTCCGGCGCCTGCAGAAGGGCCCCATTGCGGCGCGCATCGCCGAGGGCGTGCGCGTGGAGGTTCATTATTCCTCCGTGCGCGAGATCGGCCGGATTTTCGCGCCGGAATTCCGGCTGCGGCGCTGGAAAGGCGTGGGAGTCGCCGTGCCGCCGTCCTACCTGGAGCCGCACGCCGTGCGATTCCCGAGAATCATGGCGGCGCTCGAAGGCATCGACCGGATGGCGGGGCGCTGTCCGCTCGCGCGCGGTTTGGCGGACCACGTTCTGCTGACGTTCGAGCGGACGAGCTGTAGCGCCGGTTTGTAACCGGCGTGTCGCCGCAAATCCGTAGGGGCGGGCCTTGTGCCCGCCCGGTCAATCCGTAGGGGCGGGCCTTGTGCCCGCCCTGGGCACCAACAAGGGGTGCCCCTACAAAACGTATGATCGTCCTGTTCAATCCTCGCGCGACGAAGCCGCGCAACCGGCGCCTTCCGCTCTCGGTGTTGTCGCTCGCCGCGCTGCTGGAAGGCGAGGAAGACTACCGAATCGTTGACGGAAACCTCGACCCGAATCCCACCGAGACCCTCGGTGCGCTGATCCGGAATCATGCCGTGGAGCTGCTGGCCGTGACGGTGATGCCCGGGCCGCAGCTCGCGAGCGCGGTCGGCGCGTGCCGGGAAATTCGCGCGCGCTTCCCTCACCTGCCGATTGTCTGGGGCGGCTACTTCCCTTCCCTCTACTCCGACGCCGCGCTCAACGCTTCCTACGTGGACTACGCGGTGCGCGGCCAGGGCGAAGAAACGTTTCTGGAGCTTCTCCAGGCTCTGCGTGGTGAGCGCCGCTTAAGCGCCGTTGCCGGCCTCTCCTACAAGGACCGCGACGGCGCCCACGTCCACAATCCGGAAAGGGTGATGAAGGGGCCCGGCGACTTTCCCTGGATCCCTTACCACCGCATCCCGGCGGAAAAATACCTTCTCCGCACCTTCCTCGGGAACCGCACCGCGGTCCACCAGGCAAGCGTTGGATGCCCGTACGCCTGCAATTTTTGCGGCGTCATCTCCGCTTATGGCAGCCGGGAAAAAATGGAGTCTCCCGCGCGCACCGAGGCGATTCTCCGCCATCTGGTTTCTACCTACGGAGCCGACTCGGTCCAGTTCTTCGACAACAACTTTTTCCTCCGCGAGGATCACACGCGGGAACTCGCCGAAAGGTTGGAGCCGCTTGGCCTGCGCTGGTGGTGCGAGGCGCGCATCGACATCCTGCTGCGCTACTCGGATGCCACGCTCGAAGCCATCCGCCGCGCCGGCTGCGCGATGATTTTCTTCGGCGCGGAATCAGGGTCCGATTGGGCGCTGCGCGAGATGAACAAGAACCTGACGACGGCGCAAACTCTCGAGCTCGCCGCGCGCATCGGGCGCTTCGGCATCGTCCCGGAATTTTCCTTCGTGGTGGGCAATCCCCGCGACCCGGAGCGCGACACGCGCGAGTGCCTGGCCTTTGTGCGCAAGATCAAACGTCTTAATCCTCAGGCGGAAATTATCCTGAATCATTACACGCCCGTCCCCCAGCGCGCCGGCATGTATGGCCGCGTCGATGGGAAGATCGCATTTCCCGCCACGCCCGACGAATGGGCGACGGAGCGCTGGGTGAATTTCGTCACTCACAAAGATCCCGCCACGCCCTGGCAAAAGGCCGGAATCAAAAAGCGGCTCGATAATTTCGAAATCGTCGTCGCCTCCCGCTGGCCGACCCGGCAGGACATCCGCCTGCCGGCGTGGGGCCGGCGCCTGCTCCAAGCTCTCAGCGCGTGGCGCTACCGGCTGAAAATCTATGCCTTCCCCTTTGAACTGCGATGGGCACAACGAATGATCGCTCTGCGGAAACCGAAGGAAGAGAGCTTGTGAAAACGGTCGCTCCTCCAGGGACCAAGTCCCGCTTCGAGTACGGCGGCACCGCGAAGAATGATTCGGGCGCCGTAAGGGGAATTTCGCTGGTGGAAGCGTACGACCGTTGGGCCTCGACCTACGACGAGCCGAATCCCCTGCATGCCCTCGAAGAGCGCGTGATGGGCCTCCTCCTGCCCAGCGTCGCCAACAAGCGGGTTTTGGATGTGGCGTGCGGGACGGGGCGGTGGCTGGAAAAACTTCTGAATCGGGGGGCGCGCTCGGCGTGGGGAGTGGATTTGTCAGCGGGGATGCTGCGGCACGCGACGGAGAAGCCGAAACTCCGTGGACGCTGCGTGCAAGGCGATTGCCTGGCGCTTCCCTTCGCGGCGGCCAGCGCCGACCTCATCCTGTGCTCGCTGGCCGTGGGGCACGTTCAAAACATTGGCGCGCTGGCGCGCGAATTGGCGCAAGTCGCGGCCCCTGCCGCCGACGTTTTTGTGACCGACTTTCATCCGCTGGCCTATGCGCGCGGCTGGCGGCGAACGTTCCACGACGGCACCGAGGCGGTGGAAGTGCCGAGCCGCGCCCATACCGTCGAGCGTGTCCGTTACGTCTTCGAGGAAGAAGGCTTTCGAGTTACCACGAGTGTGGAACCCCGCGTGGGGGAGCCGGAAAGAGACATCTTTGTA
>CAZTHM010000269.1:0-5645 GCA_964613505.1 uncultured Acidobacteriota bacterium
CTTCCGCCATGGCGCCGGGCGTCGGCGCCCAAGTGTTGCTCGAGGGCGCGGGCAGCGCCGAACCGTGGACGAGAAATCCCACGAGTCCGGTCAGAAGAGTCGTAGCGAATAAGAGCTGGAAGATCCGTTTGGTGTGTCGCATCGAAGTCACATTCTCCATGAAGTCCAATTGGCGGAGCACACCGGCGCTCCGCGCGGCTCAGTCAATCTTGTCTGCTCTCGTTTCATCTTGTAGCGCGATCTTTCGACCGCGAGCTGAAATCAGAACTCTTGTGACTACGCGGGACTTCAGTCCCGCTTCCGGAAACGGCTGCGCCGCTCATTGTTCCTAGCCGACCGCGGCGGCTTGACACCCGCCGAGGTCGCGCACGAATCGGTAATCCAAAATCTTGGCGGCCATCAGGTAGGGATTCTCGTCGGGGGAAAGCGGCGAGGAGCGCACGACCCAACCCTGGCACAGAATCTCGGCGCTCTCCTTGCCGGCCATTCCGGGCGGCAACACCAAACGCAATTCAACCAGCGCGCTCACTCTCAACGCCTCGTCTACTCGGAACAGGACTCCCGAACGGCTGATGTTTTCGATCTGCGCGTTGTGCCATTCCGTCTCACCGTCAGCGCGGTAGAGCATGGTCATCTGGATGCCATAGCGCTGAGCGCGCTCCAAACCGCTCACGGTGGTGTCTTCCCAACGCCCGCTCATAAGTCTGCCCATTGCCGTCCGCCGCTCTCGCCGCAGCCGCCGCACCGGCCCGCGTCCTGATGCTGATGTTCGGTCACGCCCAAGGATAGCAGGGCTGATGGGGGTGCCAATGGCTCGTGGGTAGCGTGCTTATGGCACTAAAGTGCTAGAGGGGATAGGCGAGGCGATTAAGCCATTTCGGTGAAGAGATGATGGTTTACAGCGAAAAGGGCCAGCTCGAGGCGCGTCGACACTCCGAGCTTGTCGAAGATATTGGTGAGGTGATGTTTGACCGTCTGCTCGCTGATGCCGAACTTCTGGGCGATGTCTTTGTTGGTGTAGCCGGCGACAATAGTCGAGACAACTTCCAACTCGCGGGGCGTGAGGCCAAAGAGTTTCTGTCGCGCCTTCTCGGCGCCGGTTGGCATCAGGTCGCGCAGGGTGGCCACCAGGTCCGAGACGCTTTCGCGTCCCACCCAGTACTGGCCGGCCATCACCGTCCGGATGCTGCGCAGGAGCATCTGAGTTGCGGACTCCTTCAGGACGACGCCCCGCGCCCCGAGTTGCAGCGCTTCGACGATTTGGGCGCGTTCGATGGCGGCGGTCAGCAGGATGGTCCGCACCGGCGTGGGAGTGCTCACCAGCTCGCGCAGGGCCTCGATGCCGGGCAGGCGCGGCATGGACAGGTCCAGCAGCAGGATGTCGGGAGTGAGCTGGCGCGCCATGGCCACGGCCTCGGCGCCGTCGCAGGCTTCGCCCACCACCTTGAGTCCGGGCTCGGCTTCCAGGAGCTTGCGCAAGCCGTCGCGAAAGATGGGGTGATCGTCGGCAATCACGATTCGAATGTTCTTTTGGCTTTTATCCATAGGCCTTCTGTGGAAATGTGATTTCCAGGCGCGCGCCGCGCCCGGAGGCAGATTCTACCGCGAGTTCGCCCCCAATGGAACGAACTCGTTCTTTGATGACCAGCGGACCCTGGCGCGACGCTTCCAGCTCGGCGTGGTTGAGGCGGCCGACAAAGTTAAAACCCCGGCCGTCATCGTCAATCACCAGCTTCCAGTTACCATCCTGCGAGTCGAATCGCACGATGACGTTGCGCGCCCCGCTGTGTTTGCGGATATTGACCAGGGCTTCCTGGACGATGTGCGCCACCTCGTTGCAAACGCGCGAAGGAATCGTCACCTCCTCGAAGGTCGTGACGAAGCGCGCCGAGATCCCCGTGTCGCGGCGGAACCTGTCGACCGCTGAGGCCAGGTAATCGAGGAGTTGCTTGGGCCCCAAATCGATGGGCCGCATCTGCTGCATCAACTCGCGCAGGTTGATCACCTCCTGGCGCAGCAGTTCCTGAATGCGGCCCAGCTCCTCGGCGATCTTTCCCTGCGCCGCCGCCGGCTGGCGACGCAGCACGTCCACCTGCATTTCCAGGCCGATCAGCGACTGGATCACGCCGTCGTGGAGCTCGCGCGCGACCCGCGCCCGCTCCAGAGCTCCCGCGCGCGACCGCAGCCGCCGCACCAGGAACACGTTGTAGATCGCCGGACTCGCTTGCCGCGACAAGGTCTGGAGGTAGCTCACCGCCGCCTCACGGCTGGAACTCGCAGAGGGATTGAACAGGAAGAGCTGGCCGGACCATTCCTTCCCGAAACTCATCGTTACTGCGAGCACGGAGCGGAAATCATAGAGAGCCTCGAACGCCTTGGGCGGAACCCAGGGGGCTTCGGGGAGCTTGCTCCCTTGCTCGGTCAGCGCATAAAGGTCCAGGACGCCCACGCCGCGTTCCTGCGTCTCCCGGAACGCGTGCCAGCCATGACCGGGAGGGGTAAAGAGATAAGTGGATCTCTGGGCAGACGGGACCTCCGTCAAGGTCAGAGTGAATTCGGGACTGTTGGGAGCCTGGCGTGCCTCCCAAAGATAAGTTTTGCCGGTGGCCATCTCTTCCAGCGGCAGCACGGCGTGACGAGACCCAAACACCTGAAGGATTTCGCCCAGCACCGCCCGCAACGCTCCCCGCATTCCGATCTCTGCCTGGACTTTCGAAATGATGCGGGCAATGCCCGTCATCTCCGCGCGCAGTTGTTTCTCTTCCTCGCCGAGGTATCCCAGGAGATAACCGGTAATGAGCAGGTAGATCCCGCGCATGATGAAACTGTTCAGCTCGAACCTGCCCACCAGAATCGACTGCATGGTGGGGGAGACCGAGCCCACCAGAATCACCTGGAAAAAGAAGAGCAGAATGGCCGCAGCGGAGGTGGCGAGGGTTTCCTGAAAGCCCCAGCGATAAGCCGCCGCCAGAAGCACGAAGACGTTGACGACGAAGAAGGGGCTGTTAGGGCCCGTCGTGAAGACTGAAATTATCGCCGGCCAGAGGACGTCGATGGCGTGAACGCTGAAGCGGAAAGCCGGGGTGGACTCACGCCGAACCCGCACCAAGGCCAAGATGAGCAGGCTATGAATGACATAGATGGCCATCAGGGTAATCGCCACGGTCGCAAATCCCCCCGGATGGGTAGGGTCCAGCACGATGGCGATGAGGGAACTGGCCGCAAGGAAGGCGCGGGCGGTGGCCAGCGTGCGCTCGATTTGCTGGGCTTCGCCGGACGCGTGCGGAGTTTTTAGCCGGTCGAAATATCCTCGTGGCTGGGTTGCAGGCGACAAAGGACCCTCTAATCCTGCCTGTCGGAGCGGCCGAGATTCTCCCCAATCATACGACTCAATGGCCAGTCACATCACAACGATTTTCCGCGCTGGTAACTCATTGGTGGTTGATGATTGGGAACAGAAGGGTTCAGTGTTGGATGAGGCTGACTGAGGACGGGCGAGCATCAGCCGCCATTCCTGTCACGACCCTGCCTGTTTCTCCGCCGGCTGGGTCTTTTCGAAGAACTCGGTAAGGCGGTCCTGGTTGTAAATGGAGATTTCGGTGAAGGCCACGCCCGTGCCACGGTCCTTGACACTGTAGACGATCTCGCCTTTGCAATTGATGGGAGGTTCGCCTTCGGTCAGCGCAATGGAGATCTTAACTTCCGGGCTTTTGTAATGAGGGAGCAGGGGAAAGATGAGGCACCCGCCGCGGCTGACCTGGGAAATGCGGGTCTGTGCCACTCCCGTATCCATGTAAGCCGTCACACGCAGGTCGCACGCATAGCGCGGAAACCGCCGCCTCTGCGCGCCCTCATCGCCCATAGGCGCGTATCATACTTGTTGCCCGGCTAATGTCAACAGGAGACGCCGCGAAGAATTGCAGGATGGGACCGTTCTCGGTGGTAGAATGCCGTGGCAATCCGGCGAGGAGAGGATAAGGAGGGTGAAATGGGCAAGGTGTTGCGATGCCGAGACCTTGGGATGAGCTGTACGACGGAGCTTCGCGCCCCCACCGAAGAAGAAATCTTGAAGCTCGCCGCGGAACACGCCGAGAAAGACCACGGCATCCACGCCTCGAGCATCCCACCGTCCATGCTGGTGATGGTGAAAGCGGCCATCAAGGACGAGTAGCGAGCGGCCGCGGCTCCTCTCGACAGCATTCGTCAGCTAACGGACATTGACCGTGATCAACCTCACCTGACGTATCCCAATAGCACAGCCCAATTCGCCGGCCAGCAACTGCTATTGTCGCGGGCTGGCGCCCCGATCCATCGGGGCACGCTGGACAGCGCAAGTTCCAAGATCGCGGACCGGGAGGGTCCGCGCATGCGCCAAATACGGTATCGAGATTAGTGTTGATTGCGATTTTTGGCCGAGGTACCATCGCCCCATGACGCTTGCGCAACTTGAACGCGGCTTCGAGATCCACACGAAGCAAATGCAGGAGATGCGGGACCACACGGCCGTTGTGGACGCCAGACTGGACAGAATTTCCAGCGTGCTGGAAGGAATGCTCGGACGGGCGGACAATCATGAGAAACAGATGCAGGAGCTTCGGGACAACCAAGTGGTCCAGGGAGCCATGCTGGCCAAAGCTTCAAGCTTGCTCGTGGAGCTCGCCACCAGCATCAAGGAGATTGCCGAGAGGCAGGCAATTACGCAATCTGGGATCGAGTCGCTGGTCGCGTTCATGGAAGCCTTCAAGAAACACCTCGGAGGTGGTAACGGGCACCCCCCTGACTAAAGCGGCTCTCCTGCAGAATTCCCGACGCTGGCTCGTGAGCAGGTTCAGAGCTCTTCCTGCCGATGGACACAAATCCTAGACCGCAGACCCGAAGGGTCTGCGCCAGCCTCGGACACAAACGACGATTAATCCTTCCCAACGTATCTCAATCGGGACGCACCGCCCGCGAGCCACCGACTGTCCTGGATTTAACAAGTCGCGCAGCTTGCGGAGGAGGTCATCCGGCTGAGTGGGTCATGTTTCGCCCAACATCAGGCTACTTCGGTTGGGGCTTGGAGGCATGGGGGAGCCGGAAGAGTTTATAGATGCTGGCGAAGATGCTCCGCTGCTGGTGCTGAATCATTTTTGCTTGCGCGGCGGCATCCAGGTCGTGGCGAACCGCCTCGAGTTCCACTTTCCTCCGGGCGAGCACCTCCGAGAGGTGTTGAGCGATTTCAGGGCGACCGCCCAAGATATCTCCGAACGCCTGCCGGTCGAGGCGGTAGCATTCCGAGTCCTCCAGCGCCTTGACGGTGGCCGAGCGCGGTTCGCCGGTCAGCAACGACATCTCGCCGAAGAAATCGCCGGCGTGAAGGACCGCGACTCTCTTGGTTTCCCCGGAGTCAACCGAGAGCAACACTTCCGCCGACCCCTTCGTCAGAAGGTACAACCAGTGGGCCTCGGCGCTCTGGCGCGTCATCACCTCGCCTTTCGCGAAAGCGGCGTAGCGAAGCCGCTCCACCAGCGTGCGCCGTTCCTCCTCGTTCAGCTTCTCGAAGAGTTCGACGTGGGCCAGGTTCAGGGCGCCCAGGCGCTGCTGGATTTCACGCTCGTGGTGGAGTTGTTTGCGCTCCTGGCTTTGCTCTTCGACGAAAGCAGTGA
>CAZTHM010000270.1:0-5624 GCA_964613505.1 uncultured Acidobacteriota bacterium
CCAACACCGTCTCCCCCACGATGGCTTCGATTTTCACCGCCGTGTTGGAGGGAATCTCCTCGCCGTCCACCGAGCGCGCGATCTTTTCGATCACGCTTTCACCCATCGCGCAGCGCACCTGGCCCAGGCCGCCCTTGGGAATGGCCACGGTCACATCGGCGGTGCTGCCGATCAGGTCGCTGACGTGAATATCGCTCGAAGCTTCCTGGCCGTGCAGGAACTTCACGAAGAGGAAAACAATCCCTCCAAAAACGAACCCGCTGGCGAGGCCCATCGCCGTGCTGACGCCGATGCCAAAGCCCGCATGAATTCCAATCGCGCCGAAGCCGCCGAAAGCCGTCACGAACACGCTGAGGATTCGGCCGCTCAAAAAGCTGGGACCCCCGCCGTGCGCATCCATGTCATGGTGACCAAACCAGTCGCCCAGATCGAAGATCTCCCCCACCACAAAACTCGTGATCAAAACAAGGAAACCAATCGCGGCAAGGCCGAGGAAGACGCCGAAGGCGGAGAAACTGGCGAACATGAACATGGACCGAAGCCTCCCCCAGAGCGAGGGCGCTCGTCTCACAGGCGGCAAACCCGCGGTGCGGACGAAAGTAACTCCAGGTGGCGCCTACTCTAAAGCGCCGCTGGACCGAAGTCAAGGAGGTCGGGGGAGTTGATAGTTGACAGTTGACAGTTGATAGTCAAAAGTAAGAAGCCAGAAGTCAGGAGTCAGAAGGAACGCCAAAGACCGAGGGCAACCGGGAGCGAACCAGTGCAAACTGAAAACAGTTTGCCGACGGCGAACGAAGGAGGCAATTGATGTCCAGCGCTGTTAAACCCATCCCCGAGGGCTATCACACCGCGACGCCGTACTTGATCATCAAGGGCGCAGCCGCGGCGCTCGAATTCTACAAGAACGCATTCGGAGCCACCGAACTGCTTCGCATGCCAAAGCCCGACGGGCGAATCGGTCACGCCGAAATCAAAATTGGAGACTCGATTATCATGCTGGCCGACGAATTTCCGGAAATCGGCGCCCGCAGCCCCGAATCCTACGGCGGCTCGCCGGTGACCATCATGCTCTACGTCGAGGACGTGGACGCGGTCTTCAATCGGGCGGTGGCGGCGGGAGCCAAAGTCGAAAGGCCCGTGGCAAACCAGTTCTACGGCGACCGCACAGGCGGTATTATCGACCCCTTCGGGCACAAGTGGTACCTCGCCACGCACGTCGAAGACCTCTCGCCGGAAGAGATGCAGAGGCGTGCTGCGGCCGCGGGCGATGCCAAGGCATGAGGCAGCAAGGTAGCGCCCCGATGAGTCGGGGCGCTACCACGCTGTCATTCTGAGCGAAGTCCGCCAGCCGGCGGACAGGCGAAGAATCTGTAGTTGGTCGCCGCACCCTGTTTTTTATGCCCTGGGGTCGTGAACCCGAAAAGCCCACGATTGGAAGGAACCCAACCGTGGCTACCGGCTCGTGCGGCTCGCCTCTGGATTCCGCGATCAAAATCTCAATTACCACAGTCCCAAAAGCTTCCACCAACCGAGCCCGACGACCAGCCAGATGGCCACGTTGAGAAGTCCGCAAAGCAAGCCAAGCTTCCACCAGCGGGCGAGCGGGACATACCCCGTACTGAAAATCATCAGGGCGGGCGTAGTTCCGTAGTGGGTCAGGCCGCCGCCGAGATTGGCAAAGAATGCCAGGGCCAGGGCCCCCAGGGCGGGAGGGACGCCGGTCGAGACCATCAGCGCAAGAAATACCGCGTACATCGCCGCGATCTGCGCGGTGATGCTCGCAAAGGCATAATGCGTTACAAAACAAATCAGCAGCAGCGCGACGAAAACCGGGAACCAGCCCCAGCCCAGGAAGACGCCGCCCAACCGTTCCGACAGTATCTGGGTCACTCCTTTTTGGTTCAGTGCCCCGCCCAGGCAAACCAGGCCGCCATACCAGATGAAGATGTCCCAGGCACGCTTTTCATCGAGGGCGTCTGCCCAAGTCAACACATCGGTCAGGAACAGGCCGCTGACTCCGACAAAGGCCACCGTGGCAGTGCCCAGTCCGTGATAGCTCGAAGTCGCCCAAAGGCCGCATACGGCGAGGACCAGCCCTGCAAGCGACATTTCGGCCCGGCTGAAAGGCCCCATCGCGGCCAGTTCCCGGCGCGCAAAGTCGGCTGCCGCCGGTGTGGAAGTGATCTGAGGACCATCGAGGCGAGCCAGGAGCAGCGGGATGAGAACCAGTGAAACGAGTCCCGGCGCCAGTGCGGCGGTCAGCCACAACCCCCAATCCAGGGTGAGACCTGTTCCCCGATGGGCCAGGTCGGCGGCGAGAGGGTTGCCCGCCTGGCCGGTCAGAAACATGGCGCAGGCGATGATGTCGCCCTGAAAAATGATGGTCATCAGATAGCTTCCGAGCAACGCAGAGGTCTCGCCAGGATGGGATTTGAAAAGTTCCGCGATGCTGCGAGTGATTGGAAGGATGATGCCGCCCGCCCGCGCTGCGGTGGATGGTATGACCGTGGCCAGCACGATGTCCGAAGCGACCAGCGAGTAGGCCAGCCCACGCGACGTGTGGCCAAATCGGCGGATGAAAAGCAGAGCGATGCGACGCGCCAGCCCCGTCTTGATCGCCGCCCGCGCGATAAAGAAAGCGGCCACGACCAGCCACACCGGGCTGCTGGAGTATCCGGAGAGGGCTTCACTTAAGGACAACACTCCGCCGACCACCGTTGCCGTGAGAGCCAGCAGCACAACCCCGCCGCCCGCCTCGGGCACCGCCGTCAAGCCCACGATCGTCCCGAGGAAAATAACCAGCAGGCGCCACCCCTGCGGCGTGATCCCCGCCACCGGAGGAACAAAAATGGCAATCGCACCCACTACCGTGGAAATTAGAAGCAGTCTTCTCGCTTGTGTATGCACTGCTCGTCCTCAGATATTCGGTGGGAACCCCAATCTAAAGGAACCTCATAGTATCTCTAATCGGATCGTCAAGAGAATGGGACGTTTCATCTTCTTGTAACAAACTCCAGGGCTCGTTCCAGGTCTTTCTGGTCGGAGGGCCGCCGCGATGACCGGTCCGTAGAGCAAAAGGAACTCCGGCCCTGGCATGTCCGCAATCGAATTGTGCAGGAACGCGTTCACGGTTTTTCTCCTTCGTAAAGTGCCAGTCGTTTCCGGCGTTGTAGCTCCAGTGCTCCTCTCAAAAACTTGGATTACTGCCCTGATCTCGTCCTGCTTGCGCCTGCGACATTCAAGTCAAGACCCAGGTCGCGTGCGGTCTTTAACGTGAGCATGTCAACGAGTTGTTGCGCGCCGGACGCTGGCGCGGCGTTGGCGCCTGAGCCCATGACGACGCTCGGCACCCATTGCCCCTGGTAGCGGGCGATGGCCTTCGCATAAGCGGCATTCATCTTGATGAGCGCTTCCAGCTTCGGTTGAAGGGCCCCGTCGGCCTGCATCACCAGGCGCTTGCGTGTGGACTCACCTTCACCACGGAGAATCTCCCCACGCTTAAACTGCTCAGCAGCTTTGGCATCGAGCGTAGCTACTTCAAGCTTCTGCTGAGCTTCCGTAACCGCTCTCGCCTTGATGGTTTCCTGTTCCCACTTAGCCTTGGCAGCGTTGGCTTTCCCCTCCTCCGCCACGGTGATGGCGCGCTGCTCCGCCTTCTTGGCTTCCGCCACCGCTATTTGGACATCCATGGTCAGTTGTTGCTGCTGCTCTATCTGCCGCTCGACGGCTTGGTCGTAATCCAGGCTGCGGACAGCGAAGTTGATCGGACGGATCCCCAGAGAGGTTATCTGTCCAGGCTCCTGCCGCTCCGGCGTGCCATCTTTCCCGAGCACCACCTCGACAATGGTGGCTGACTTTTCGGCTCCGGTAATCGAATCCTTAATCTTGATGTCCCGTTGGACGGTCTTATAGACCCCATTTTCAACCTGGTCTTCCACGAAGTGGATCAGAGCGTTGCGCCGTTCTGCGTAGGACTCCTTGGAGGACATCACAGGGCCGGTCATATAAACTGACTTGTTGACCACGGTTTCGATGAGTTGCTTTTGGACGGCCTCAGGACTGCCGAACCGAACGTGAATCTTGGTCAAGTTCTCTGAATCCAGGGGAAATTCATACTGGATGGAGCCATCCATATCGGCGTGTCCACCGTCGTTGAAGCGCACCTTGATTCGCCGGTCAAGGTTGGCGCGGCGCGTGAATTCGTAAATGGAGCGCTTGGGATACTTGGTCACCTTCCCAAACCACTGGGGCTTGAGGCCGGATGTCGTGTGCCAGTGAAGTTCGCCGTCGATTAAATCCTGAACGACCAGGATTTGCTCGGCATCCACCTTCTCGACGATTAAGCCCATCAGGAAGTAGGACATGATCGCGACGACAGCGATAACGCCCAGGCTCAGGAATCTGCTCATCCATCCGTTCATCTTGCTTCCTCCTTCGGAGTCTCCCGTGGGGTCGCCGCGAAAAAGCTCGCGTATGTGGCCGATCAGGTCTGGGATACGCCAGTTCATGATTTTTCTCCTTCGAAACGTGTCACTCGTTTTCGTGCCCCGGTCCGGCTGATGAATCAGCCGCTTTCAACACTACATGCGTGGCACCACGCCGAAATCCGTAATGCCTGACCAGCTATCCGATCTGCCGAGGAAAGGCCCTCGACCTCATTCCTTCTAACTCTCAGATTCTCTTGCCGGTTACTACCTACCCGGAAATAGCGGTGGTTTGTATTACGGGTTTAGCGGGGCTCTTGCGCATATCGGTGTGAGGCGGGAGACGCCGAAGGTTAATTTGATGAAGGAATCGACTTTGCGCAAGTCTATTCATGGCGTTCCTCTCGAATGCATCGTGGGCGGATTGGCGAGTGCCTTGCGCCTATCCGTCCCATATTGCAGGCAACGATTCACGCGAGAATTGGCGACCCGGGTTTGCAATGTCGGCAATGAAGGTGTAGAGATGTCAATACATCCGGCCTGCAAGGGTGCAGAGAACCATGTTGAACTATTCGTTGCCACCCGCACGACCGGACTCTATTTGACCTTCCACGAGAGCAGGGCCTATGACCGAGAAGCCGCAGGAAGAAATCACGATGCTTCTCGCTGAGATCGCGGCCGGAAGCGAAGCTGCCAAAGAGAAACTGTTCTCCCTGGTCTACGAGAAGCTTCACAAGATGGCCCATGCCTTGATGCCCAGGGAGCGATGCAATCACACCTTGCAGCCCACCGGGCTCGTCCATGAAGCCTATTTCAAACTCTTCGTGGGGAAACCCCTCGAGGCGCGCAGCCGGGCGTACTTCTTTGGGGCCGCCTCGAATGCCATGCGACAAATCTTGATTGACTATGCCCGAAGGATCGCCGCACGGCCGGAAGGCAGGCGGGTTCCGCTTCTGGATGGAATCCTGGCGACGGTCAAAAGCGCCCACCGCGTTGACATCCTGGACCTGAACACGGCCCTCGAGGAATTGAAGGGGATGAACAAGAGGCATTGGGAAGTGGTCTCCCTCCGTTTCTTTGGGGGACTGCAATGGAACGCGATCGCCGGTTGCCTGGAGGTGAGCACGTCCACGGTCGAGAAGGATTGGCAGGCAGCCCGAGCGTGGCTCTACGGCAGACTGAGGGGAAGAAAGAATGACG
>CAZTHM010000271.1:0-5612 GCA_964613505.1 uncultured Acidobacteriota bacterium
AGTCCGTGCGCGCCGCAGCGCATGCAGAAGCCCACTTCGCGCTCCAAATCGTCCCAATCCACGCCATCGTCCAGATTGAAGGGCGTTTGCAGGATCGCGAAGATGCCGCGGAAGGCCTTTTGCGCGGGAGCGAGCGCGTGCAACGCTTCCGCTCGCGCCAACCACGGCAGCGCGATGGCCGCTAGGGCGGCACGGCGCACGAATTCCCGGCGGTCGAATCTCGGAGCCATCCTTCACCTCCGTCAATCCACGTACGCGATGCACTCGATCTCAATCGGCGACTCGCCCGGCAATTCTTTCACCGCCACGGTCGAGCGCGCCGGCGGGTTGGTCGGGAAAAACGTGTGATAGACCTTGTTCATTTCCTGGAACGTCGAGATGTCGGTGAGAAACACCAGACACTTCAGGACGCGATCCATCGACGAACCCGCGGCCTCGACCACCGTCTTGACGTTCTCCAGGCATACACGGACCTGGTTGGGAAAGGGGCCGTCGACAACCTTGTGGGTCGTGGGGTCGTGAGCTCCTGCGCCGGAAACGAAGAGCAGGTTTCCAAATTGAATCCCCGAACTCAGAATCTTGTCCGGCGAAGGCTGTTCCCCAGGCTTGTAGATCACCTTCTTGGTTGCCTTGCCCTTGGCGGCCAAGGCGACTCCGGGCACAGCGAGTGTCGCTGCTCCAGCCGCGGCGGCGGTGCCGGTCAGGGTCTTCCCCAGAAACTTGCGCCGATCGGATTTCCTGCTGCTCATAAGATGTCCTCCTGCTACCATGCTTTGCGTCCGTCTCGGGACGCGGCTCTAATGACTACGCGTGGACGAGAACTTATCACAGCGCGGGGCGCGCGAAAAGACCGTTGTGAGTTTTCGTCCTGCAATCCATAACCCTGCTTGACAGAGACCCCATCGCGAGATAGCTTGGCTTCCAACCGTTGGGTATCGGCACTCTGTAGAAGGCGGAGCATTATTCCGAGTGTTGGCAGATCCGTTCAGCCTCTGGGAGGTAGTCCTCATGAAAAATCTGAAGTGGCAGTCTTCCCGTCGCCGGTTTCTCGCCGCCGGCAGTGGTCTTTCCGGCTTGATGGCGCTTCCCGCCCAACGACTGCTCGCTCTCACGGGAGGCTCCAAAGCGAGCGCCAAACGCCCCAGCATCTACCAGCGGCTCGGCGTACGGACGCGCATCAACGCCAAAGGCACTTACACTTTTCTGACCGGCTCGTTGATGCCGCCGGAGATTTCCCGGGCGATGGAGGAAGCCTCCCAGCACTTTGTCTGGCTACCGGAGCTCCACGAAGCGGTTGGGAAGAAGCTCGCCGAAATGCTGGGAGTCGAAGCCGCCATGGTCACCTCCGGCGCGGCGGGGGCCATCATGCTGGGCACGGCGGCGTGCATCGCGGGAAAGGACCCGGAGAGAATCACGCAACTCCCGGATCTCACCGGCCTCAAGAACGAAGTCATCATCCAGAAGACGCATCGCAACGCGTTTGATCACGCGATCCGCAATGTCGGCGTGAAACTGGTCGTGGTCGAAACGCTCGAGGAGCTGGAAAACGCCATCAGCGAGAAAACCGCGATGTTGTACTTCCTGAATGGCGCGCAGAACGAGGGCAAGGTGGGCCTCGAGAGTTTCGTCGAGGTGGGCAAGCGGCACGGCGTACCTACCTTCAACGACGCCGCAGCCGACGTGCCGCCGGTCTCGCATCTGAGCGACTACGTCAAGATGGGTTTCGACCTGGTCGCCTTCAGCGGCGGCAAAGGTTTGCGTGGGCCACAGTGCGCGGGCCTGATGGTCGGCCGCAGAGATCTGATCGAGGCGGCCCTGCTCAATAACAATCCTCACGAAGATTCTATCGGCCGGCCCTGCAAAGTCGGCAAAGAAGAAATCATCGGCATGTTTGCAGCCGTCGAGCGCTATCTGAAAATCGACCACGACGCCGAATGGAAGGATTGGGAAGTCCGGCTCGACCTAATCGACAAAACCGTTTCCACCGTCCCAGGCGTCAGCACCAAGCGTTTTGTCCCCGAGATTGCGAATCACGTTCCGCACATTTCCTTCCAGTGGGACGAGAAAGCGTTCGGACTGACTCAGGCGGAATGCGCCAAGCAACTCGAAGACGGCGAGCCGAGCATTATCTGTCTGCCGGAAGAAGGCCCTCACGGCCTCAGCGTCACGCCGTTCATGATGAAGCCCGGCGAAGAAAGAATTGTGGCTCGGCGGCTGAAAGAAATCTTCACCGCTGCCAAAAAGAAGGCGGCGGCTTGAAGATTCCCTGGGCGAGCCACGCCACACCTACGCGAGAAGTGAAGCCTGGCTTTGAATCTTCCGCACCGCCTCCGCAATCTGGTCCATATCGCTGCGATTTCCCAGCAACATCGTTTGAAAGAACCAGACGGCTTCTTCGCAGAGCCGGTCATTGGCGGAACAGTGATTGCGCGCCTCACAGCGAGCGATATCGTCCGCCGTGTAGATGCTCCGGAAGGCCCGCGACTGGAACGTGTTCTTGAGGAAGGGCTCCTTGTTCAGCGGAGTGTAGCCGCCGGAACACGGGATTCCCTCGGCCTCCAGCGCCTTGAGGAAACGCGCGCGGGGCAATCCCGCAAACAGACTCGGGTCGTACCGGAACATGTAAAGGTGATAGGCATTTCGCGTGCACCCATCGTACATGCGCGCGGGCGCGATGCCGGGGATTTCGCGAAGCTGCTTGGTCAGGTATTCGGCATTCTGCGCGCGCGTGCGCGATTGATCTTCCAGCCTGCTCATCTGAGTCAGAAGAAGTGCAGCCTGGAATTCCGTCATCCGGTGGTTGCAGCCGTTCCGCACGTAGGAGAATCCGGAATCCGTCTGACCCCTGCCATTGGTGTGGAAGCTCTCGCAGTCTTTGATCAAGTCGTGGTTGTTGGTCAGGATTGCGCCGCCTTCGCCGGAATTGAGGTTCTTGGACGCCTGAAAGCTGAAACACCCGAGGTCGCCGAGCGTGCTTACTTTTTGACGTCGCCATTCGGCGAGATGCGCCTGGCAGGCGTCTTCCAGGACCGGCAGTTTGTGCTTTCGCGCCACCGACAGAATCTTGTCGAGATCCGCCGGCGATCCGCCCAGATGGACCGGAATAATGCACTTGGTCCGCTCGGTGATGGCCGCTTCGATCTTGCTGGCATCCATCTGGAAAGTCTCGGGGTCGGTATCCACAAACACCGGCAGCGCATGGACCAGCAGGACTACGTTGACAGTGGCGACGAATGTGTAGGGCGGCACCAGCACTTCGTCGCCGGGCCCAATGCCCAGCGCGTGGAGTGAAGTCAAAAGCGCGGTTGTTCCGCTGGCCGTCGCCAGGCAATACTTCGCGCCCAGCATCTTGGCCCAGGCCGCTTCGAATTCCTTCGCATAGCTCCCGTCCATGCGGCACCAGCGCCCTTTCTTGAGGACGTTCGTCCACGCCCGCTCGTCGTTCTCCTCAGTTTTTGGCCAGGAGGGAAAGGGTGCTTTGCGAACCGGGTCGCCGCCCAACAGGGCGGGCTTCCCCGCAGCCTCGGAGCTCATAGCCAAAATCGGTCCCGGCCCGGCTTCGAGCTTCAGGCCCGCCGCGCTCGACAGAGCCGCACCCAGGAAATGCCGTCGCGTCACTTGCGGTTTCATAGTCGCCTCCTCGTGCTCCCTTGCCGCGCATTATGGCACCAAACCCTCCCGAATTGCTGCGAAAACAGGACACACACCGTCGCGGAATTCTCCCGCCCCGACCAGGCGTTTCCACCGAAGCCATGTGCTCTCGGCAATTTGATTTGGCCACGCTTCAAAGCTATCCTCTGCCCGCTGGATTACAGGCGTCGAACCGGGAATCACCATCCCGGTCTGATTCGAAGTTGTCCGACTTGGCCAAGCTCAACCAGGTCGTAAGCAGTTTGAGCCACCCCGAAATGGGGCAAGGAGGAATTACATGGACTTCACAGGCAAAGTTGCCGTGGTTACGGGAGCTGGGGCGGGGATCGGCCAGGCCACTGCGCGGGAGTTTGCCAGTCGGCATGCCGCCGTGGCAGTTGTGGACCGCGATACGAAGACCGGGCCGGCGACCGCGGAGGAACTGCGCCGCGCGGGCGGAGTGGCGGAGTTCTTCCCTGTCGACATCAGCAAACCCTTCGAGGTGGAGCGGGCTATTCCACTGATCGTGGCCAAGCTGGGGGGGATCGACATTCTGGTGAACAACGCCGGCATCCAGCGCTACGGCACCGTGACTACAACCTCTGAAGAAGTCTGGGATGAGGTAATGAACGTCAATTTGAAGGGCGCCTTTCTTATGTCGAAATATGCCATCCCGGAAATGCTGAAGCGGGGCGGGGGTGCAATTGTCATGACTGGATCAGTCCAAACCCTGGGTGCCCTCGTCAACTCCACTGCCTACGTCGTGGCCAAGCATGCCCTGCTCGGGCTCACGCGCTCGATGGCGCTCGACTACGCCCGGCAGAATATCCGGGTCAACTGCGTTTGTCCGGGGGCCATCGACACGCCGATGTTGCGCTGGTCGGCCTCGCTCAGCGACGAACCCGAGAAGGTCTTGGAGGCTTGTAACCGCTTGCACCCCATTGGTCGCATGGGCCGCGCCGAAGAGGTTGCACGCGTGATTGTTTTTCTCGCTAGCGACCTGGCTTCCTTCATTACTGGGGACGCCGTGGCGGTGGATGGAGGCCTGCTGATCGCCATCGGTGGAACGAGTTTCCAGGAGTCAGGGACCGCCTCGAGCAGCAAGTAGGTTGTCGCCTCCCTCGGCTTCACATAGCGATGGTTTCGGCCCTATTTTTCTTGGACTTGGGGACGGCCACGCATCTGGACATTCCTGTATAGATTTACCCCCACATGTATCTTGACAGAATTGTACAGATTCGCTAAAATTCCATCGTAGATCAGAACTGAAGGGTCCGCTGCGTTATATAGCACCTGGCCCATAGTTCTGCGCCGTTGTCGGAAACCTGGAGGTGCGATCGATGCCCACCCCGCAAACCGAAATCGAAATCCTCGCCAATCAGGAGTACAAATACGGGTTCGTCACCGAGGTCGAAACTGACACCATACCCCCAGGGCTGAACGAGGACGTCATCCGCCTTATTTCCGGCAAGAAGCAGGAGCCCGAATGGCTCTTGGCGTGGCGACTGAAAGCCTACCGGCATTGGCTGACCATGAAGGAGCCGACCTGGCACAACGTCCATTACCCTCCCATTGATTATCAGGCTGCCACGTACTACTCGGCTCCGAAAAGCCAGAAGGCGGGCCCGAAGAGCCTGGAGGAAGTCGATCCCGAGCTTTTGAAAACCTACGAAAAACTGGGCATTCCGCTCAAGGAGCGCGAGCTGCTGGCGGGCGTGGCGGTAGACGCGGTTTTCGACAGCGTTTCGGTGGCGACAACCTTTAAGGCAAAGCTGGCGGAGCTGGGCATCATTTTCGGTTCGTTTTCCGAAGCGGTCCACGAGCATCCGGACCTGGTCCGAAAATACCTCGGTTCGGTCGTTCCCTACTCCGACAATTTTTTCGCCACGCTGAACTCCGCTGTCTTCAGTGACGGGTCGTTTTGTTACGTCCCCAAAGGCGTGCGTTGTCCGATGGAGCTTTCCACCTACTTCCGCATCAAC
>CAZTHM010000272.1:0-5603 GCA_964613505.1 uncultured Acidobacteriota bacterium
TCGGTCAAGCCTGTACGGACTGCCACGCCGGAGCCCCCGGGGAGGAAGAGGCAGGATTGCCCAAGACGGACCTTTGCATGACCTGCCACGAGACGATCAAAGCGGGCAGCCGTGAGATTAAGAAGCTGGCGGCTGCGCACAAACATGGAGAGAAGCTAAAGTGGGTAAGGGTGTATCGGCTGCCCGACTTCGTTTTCTTCAGCCACGCAACCCACGCCCAGGCCGGATCGCAATGTCGGGATTGCCATGGCCTGGTTGAGAAGCGCAACGTCCTGGCCAAGGAAGTTTCAACCAGCATGGTGACTTGTATGAATTGCCATGCGGCTAAGAAAGCTCCGACGGGCTGTTCGACGTGCCACCAGTTGGGGCAATGAGTTCTCGCCAGCGCCATCAGCCACTTGGAAGGGTTTTCTCGGAGCATCCCGCGCAATGGATGTCCAGCCGCCCTCCGACTTTCGCGTGGTTGGCGCAGAAACCGCGCCCGCATTGGTCGCACCGGAAATGAGCGCGATGCCCGCACGCCGGGCAGCGGTTTCGCCAGGGCAGGATGGCGTAATTAACGAGCAAGCGATCCAGCGCGGGCGAAATGATTTCCAGCGGCGTGCGGCGGTGACGAACATAGATCCAAACGGTCATCGCGAGGATGAATACCATCGCCGTCACCTGGAACACGCCCTGGACCATCCAATTGGGGAGAGTGTGCGATAGGTTCACACTCGAAGCACTAAAAGGCTGCCAGGGAAACTGGTCCCAGCCGACCGTGACGAAGTCCTCGACCACGTGCATGGCGAAGGCAAAGCCCACCAGCATCCAGGCTCGCGGCTTGCGCCACAAGAAAGCTCCGGTTAGCACCAACGCGGCCATGACGGCGCCGACATTGTGGAAGAGAATGTGATGGTAGCGATGAAAGGCATCACCGCCGGCCAAGAGCGACAAGCCATCGAGGTCGGGCCCGGCCCCCGCCAGGGCGATCGCGGCCCGCTCGCCGCGCCCAAACTTGCCCCAGTGCGCAAACCACCAACCGTACTGCAAGTGTCCGATCGGGCTCATTGCGTTCCTCCTCAACTGGCGGCGCCGCCGTCCGCCGCTGATCCCGCCCTTCATCCGACCTGGTGCGCCTCGCTATTGTAACGGCGGCCACTTCTGGGCTTCTTCCCGCGTTACGGCGTGCGAACCGCGAAGGTCAGAAAAGCGGATGATTCCTGTTTCATCGGCGCAGAAGGTTCGGATGCCCCCCACGGGCCGGGGGCGGAGAAAGTTCAGGATTGAAATGCTAAAGCCAGCGGACTCCCCGTAATGAGTGGGAGTGGCGTAGACGAAGAACTCCTTCTCCTTATGTGTAGGATCTTCGGCGAGAACGACCGCGTAGCGATAGCTGCTGCTGGAACTCGGCGTCGTGTACTGACCGGTGAGTAGCCCGGCCTGTTGAAGCTGGGCGAGGGTGCCAAATTCTGAGATGCCGTTCTTGTTGGCATCGAGCTTGGCGTCGGACTTAAAGGTTGTTTCAGCGGTCACGATAGTCCGTATCCCCCCCACGGCACCTGATTCGGCCCTCCCGACGCTGGGATAATTACTGAGTGATAGCAGGTAATTGAAGCCCGCGAGCGGCGCAAAAAGAAAGACCGCGGCCCCCAGCGCGAAGCGTTTCTTCCCCTGCCCGCGGGTCATCGCTTGCACTCCCCGCTGCATTCCGTAAATCGTCAGACACAGGATGCCCAATCCCCCGATGCCCGTCCCCGCAAACGTGGCGAAGGTGCAGAAGACCAAGAAGATTATCCTTGGTATTCGCCACTTCATTTCTTTGTCGGTCAGCTTGGCTCCTGCGAATTTGAAGCCCAGAATGACCACCGGGAAAATCAAGAGCACCGAGAAGACCCCGTCCGGCGCGGGCGGATTGTTGGCGTAGGCGGGCAGGGCACCCGCCAAAACCATCCACAAAACCCCGAGGACTCTGCGCGTCGCTTTTTTCATGGGCGGCCTCCCGGGTGCATTGCTGCCTGCGCGCGGGATTCGTGCCAGGCAAATTCCCAATCTTGCTCAGGGAAGAAATCGGTCTTCGAGAAAGTGAAGGCTTGCCATGCACCGGAGGCAGGAGCGGGGCTTACAGCATAGTTTGAGGAACGTAGATTGAAATCGCGAGGCAGCCTGAGCACGTAATCCGCGCGGCCAATCGGTCGCCGCCAAGGCCGGGTTGTGGTGAGCAGATAGCGCCCTCGGGATACGTGACTCGGTTGGACGTAGTCAAGCCGAATCCACTTCGCCTCACCCGGCCGGAAGATGAGACGGAACGAAACGTCCTTGCCCCGGACGACGGGAACGATTTCCTCCCCCGCCCGGCCATCCTCGCCGGATTCATAGAGCGCGAACCACTCCGGTTGTGGGTGGTCGCGGTCGACAGGGAAAGGAACTTCCAACGTCAGCACGGCGGGAAGCCGCGACGTGTTCGCGTAGTGGTAGAGGCCGCGAACCTGAATTCTGCCGCGGTTGGCTTGGACCTCAATCCGCTCGCGATCGAAACGCACCGTGGTAAAGTAGCCACTGAAGAAGTAAACTGCCGCTCCAGTCAAGAGGGCCGCTATACGGATATCCCAATTGAGGAGGGAGGCTTTCCCCCAGCCCGCCAACCACCGCCACATGAGAGTGCCCTTGTCAGTCTGCGTAGGGCGAATTCTTCGGCAAGAGCGTGCCGAAAGCAAGAGGAATTCGCGGAGCCTGTCCGTTCGCCGGGCGGCGTCGACAAACCCGGCTTGATTGGCTCTGAGAATCATGGACTTAACGGGGAATTGCCAGGGACGGGCAGGATGATGGTACCAAAGTACCATTCCCAGGATCTTGACTTCTGACGGGACACAACCTACACTTTGATTCAGGTAAGGTTCAAGGGCTAATTCAGGTATTCGGTGCTCAGGCGTGGTCGAGCAACCAGAATAGGCTTATTCGCGGAAGGCGAATCCCTCCGCGGGACGGACCTTCAGGGAGACCAATATGAAAAGTCGGCGAAATCAGATTGGGGGATTGCTGCTCTTGGTTGTGGCGGGATTGTTGCTTTCGGGACTTCTGTCAAGCGCGCAACAGACTTCGGACACGGTGCCGCTTGACGAGGCAGCGATTTTCAGGACGCACGTTGCCCACAGAAACGCCAATCTGTGGCGGTCGCAATCCGGTTCCAGCACCACCTCCAACGGCGTGGGCAACAGTGCCAAGCCAGGCGGAGGAGGTGGAGGCAGTATCTTTGCAGGAACCCCCTACGCGGTGGGAGATACCGTGACGCCGACCAAGACTGCGCCCGAGGCCGAGGAACACATCGCGGTTCATCCGCTCGACTCTACAATCCTCGTTGCCGCTATCAGCGATTTCTCTGTAACCGGCGGATGGAATCGGACCAAGTATGCCTACTCCTTGACCAATGTTTCGGGTTGGAGTGAGTCATTCGTGGCACTCGACGGTAACAATCGCCCCGTGACCAGTGATGGTCAATCTTGGGATGCGAACAGCGATCCCGTGGTGGCGATCGACAATTACGGAAACGTCTACCTCGCCAACCTGTATTTCAACGCCACAAACGGTAACAGCGCCAACGGGCTTTACGTGAGCGTGGACAACGTGAGCGGCAGCGTGTCCTTCACCCAGGCCGCCACGTATCCCGTGGCCACTAATCTCAATCCCAGCACAAACGTTGACGAGGACAAGGAGTGGATCGCCGTTGACCCCACGCGGATCGTTGCCTGCCCGTCAGGAAGCCCGAATCCAAACGGAAACGCCGTGTATGCCTCTTGGACGCGTTTCATCGGTAGTTCCGATGCGATTGTGTTCTCCAGGTCCCTCGATTGTGGAAAGACTTGGACACCGGCCATCCAGGTCAGCCCCACAAATCAGAACGGCGGCGTGCAAGGCTCGGCGGTGGCCGTCGGCCCGAACGGTAAAGTGTATGTTGTGTGGGAGGTCTTCTTCATCGGCGGGCAGCGGAGGCACTACCTGTCCACGTCCTCGGACGGCGGCGCGACTTTTATTCCAGCCACGCCTGTCCAAAGTTCATTCACTTTCACCGAATTGAAGTTCAACTCCACTTACCGGAAAAACAGTTTTCCGGCCCTCGCCGTCAGCCCAACGAACGGCGATGTGTACGTCGTGTATGCAGATCAGCCGAGCAACACGGTCGGTGCCCAGATCGAGTTCATGAAGTCGACGAATGGTGGTTTGACCTTCAGCAACCCGGTGGTCATCAATGATGTGTCCACCGGGCAACAGTTCTTCCCAGCGGTGGCCGTGGACGGCGAGGGCGTGATTCACGTGAGTTGGTTCGACACGCGCAAGGGCTCGGGTTCGACCGCGCTTTACGACATCTATGCCACGCACTCGACCGACGCGGGCGCCCATTTCACTCCCAATGCCAAGGTAACGGGAAGCATCATCAACGCGGGCAACGCCAGCTTCATTGGCGACTACTCGGGGATTGCTGCTGCAACCGACGCCTCCGGGAACCACTACGCACACCCGGTCTGGACGAGTGGCGGGTTCAACGGCGGGAAGCTTCAGACTGCGACTCTCCAAGTCCCCCTGCCTTGAAGCCAGCTGGGCGCGGCTGCTTATCTTGGTGATGGCCGACAGCCGGTAATCCACGGCCAGCCCAACCGGGCTGGCCGTTTTTGTCATTACGCCCTGGCGCGTGGAACACCTGCGTTCTTTGTTCCCCATCCACTCGTCAGAACAATTCCCCCTCGTCAGTTTTGTCCCTACCACTTTTTGCTTCTCCGAGGGAGAATAGCGCGCTCCCGGTGACGCATTACGAACTCTCCGCGAATCGCAGCCGTCGGATGCCACGGTTGAATAGGAGTTTCTTCCATGGTGGAATTGGCGATCACGCCCCAAGCGCTCTCCTTCCTCGACGAGCAGATGAAACGCGTTGTGGAACCGGGCCAGTTCGATATTTTCGTGGGTTCAAACTCGGTTGATTTGAAGGGGGTGGTGCTGGAGGTCGCGCCTTAGTCTCGCACGAGGGAGGGCCGCACTAAGACGATGAATCAAGCCGATCCGCCCAACTCCAGCGGAGGTTACCAGGTTCGATCGACGCCGACGACTTCCACGCTGTCGCCCTTTCTGCGCAAGAATACCGTGACCATCTTCTTTGGGTCTTCGCCAAGGATGTCAGCGGCGAAGTATTCACCGTCACCTGCCGATTGAATCTGTGCAGGCAGCCTCAGATTCGTTTCGCCCGCCAGCGGAGTTTTCTTTTCTGTGTCGTTGTCGAACTGCGACCATTGCACGGTGTAGTCTCGCGCTGTCGCCAGTTTATGCTGCGCGGCCAAGTCGTCGAAAACCAATTGATTATCCTTTACGGTGAAGCGGTCGAGAGGCAAAACTTTCGATAGAAAAGCCTTTCCGATTTTGTCCCGGCGCAAAATTAAGCAGTCGGCAATCCATTTTTCCGCCCGCGGGTCGCTGAGCTGCCCGGTTTTTACGATGGCGCGAATCTGCTCGTCGGTGAATGCCATCACTTGTTTGGCAGCCCAGAAATTGTCATCCGGCAGCCGGTTTACAAAGGCAGGATTGCGATATTCCGGCACCCAGGTTTCCGGGTTGAATGCCTCAGCCTCGAAGCGGCC
>CAZTHM010000273.1:0-5574 GCA_964613505.1 uncultured Acidobacteriota bacterium
CCTCTTTGGAAATTGGAAAATCGAAACTGGAAATTCGAAAATCGAAACTGGAAACTGGAAAAGCGAAAATCGAAACACGAAATTCGAAAATCGAAACTCGCTACTATTCACTCATCACTTGTCACTCATGCCTGAGCGCCACGATGGGATCGGCTTTCGTGGCACGCGGCTGGCGTTCACGAGGCAACGAGACCAACGTGCGATTCACACCTGGGTTGCAGGCGCGGCCTGCGTCCCCGCCAACTTCTGAAGCAGCAGGGGAAGTTGCTGGGTGAATGCCGAGCGGGCCATCACTTGGTCGCAGCCAGCCTCGCGGGCAGCCGTCGCCAGGTCGGCTTGCACATGCGAGAGAAAGCCGGTCACCTGAATGTGCCGGGTGGAGGGATTTGACTTTAGCGCACGGACCGTTTCCACGGCGGCGCCCGACCGATGGTTCAGGTCGATAATTATTGCGCTGACGGCGCCACTCATGGCTCGCTCAGCGATGTCCTCTGGGCCGACGGTTTCAATTGCGACGCCGACGGCGCGCGCCGTCTCCTGAACCTTGGAGAGGAATATCAAATCTTCGACGGCGACAAGTATCATGACTGTCCCAGGACTCTTGAGTGTTACGAAGTCCGGCTCAGTATAGCCGAATCCGAGTGCGGTGCGGGGGGACAAATCAGCCGCCCGTCGAGTGCCGGAGTTTCCGGCGCGAGGCTCTGCGGGCTTTGCGCCTGGTTGGCCCAAAAAGTGCTGCCCGACACGCGAGAGGGTCTATTTGCCCACGAGGAAGTTGAATTGTTTGTGCGCCCGTCGTTGATTCTGTTAGGCTTAGGGTTTGGAATGCTGACGGGGCACTCGGCCCGGTTCGAGGTTGAAGCCGCCAGGCGGTTGTAAGGACACATTCCCAAGCGCGAGGCGAAGGAGGTTCACGGTGGATCGAGGCACGGTCTTTGTTGTCGGTGCAGGGCCAGCAGGTCTGTATGCGAGCCGGAAGATTGCCGCGGCTGGGTATCAGGTGATCATCCTTAATCGTGACGTAAAACCCGGCGGGCTCGCGGAATACGGCATCTACCCGCAGAAGTTCCACATGAAGGGCGGCCTGCGGAAACAATTCTTCAAGTTTCTGGAGATGCCCAACCTCGCGTACTTTGGCAACGTGCCGGTGGGGAACACAGCACCGCTGAGCATCGGCGAGTTGGGACAGTTGAACCCCGCGGCGCTGGTGTTTGCCGTGGGCGCGCAGGGAACGAAGAAGTTAGGTCTGCCCGGCGAAGACGCCAAGGGGCTCTACTCCGCCAAGGATTATGTCTTCAATTACAATCAGCTTCCTCCTTTCACTTCGCAGGATTTCTCCAGTGGGCGCCGTGTGGCGATCGTCGGCATGGGAAACGTGATGGTCGATATCGCGCGCTGGCTGCTGCAAGACATGCCCGGCCAGAAGCCGGAAGAAGTGGTCGTGATCGCGCGCCGTGGTCCCTTCGAAGTCAAGTTTGATGAGAAGGAATTCGACCACATTGAGATGCACCTCGACCGGCAGCAAATCCAGGACGAGTTGCGCCGCGTCGAGGAGCGTATCCGCGCCTGCGACCAGGATATCTCGAAAGTGCCTGAAACCAGCTTTCCGTGGCTGAAGACTCCCCCCAGCCAGCCCGCGCAAGGGCGGCTGAGTTTTCGTTTCCTCAGTTCACCATCGGCGGTGATCCCCGACGCGAGCGGGCGGATTTCGAAACTGAAGATCGTTGAGAATCTCCTGGTGCGCAAGGGCGACACGACCGCAGCGAAGGCGACCGACCAGACCATCGACCTCGATTTCGACACGCTCATCTTCGCCATCGGCGACGTTGTGGATCCGGCGCTGGGATTGCCGTACGACAAGGGTTCGTATGTGACCAATCCCGACACCACTGATCCGGACCGCGCTGCGTATGAAGTCTACGACGCGCAGAGCGGCAAGGTCTTGGAAGGCCAATTCGTGGTGGGTTGGGCGCGCAAAGCCAGCGATGGTTTGGTGGGGAAAGCTCGCTTCGACGCCGAGCAGGGCTGCGATCACATTCTGAAATACCTTGAGGGCGCGTCGAAGAAGACCACACCGACTGCCGCCGAGATTGTGAGCGCCTTGGATCGCAAGGGGCTGCGCTTTATTGATAAGAGTGCGGTGAAGTTGCTGGCGCGCGCCGAAGAAGCCCAGGCCAAGGCGCACAACCTTCCGGCCTTCAAATTCCCGACCAACGAGGAGATGCTCGCTGCCATCGAGAAGGAGAAGGTGGCGGGCCAGTCAGCGGTCGGAGGGACGGCGGCCGCCTGAGCGCGGCAAGCGCCGCGTCGCTCCATTTTGCCAGCACGATCATCCGACCAGCGCGGGGCCGCCTCGCGGCACTACCCACCGCGTGATTTTCTGCCCGCCCGCGCAGCCAAGGAAGTAGGACAAGCCATGGATACACCAGAAACTCCCACTCGTGAAGAAGTCAGCGCCAAAATCATCCGGTTGATCCGCCCCTCGGTGGTGGTGCTGTGTGGGCCCGCGGCCTGCGGCAAATCGACCTTTGCCGCCAAGCATTTCCGGCTCACGCAAGTCGTCTCTTCGGACCAGGCGCGCGCGCTGGTCTGCGACGACGAGCGCGACCAGCGCTTCTCGGCGCAAGCCTTCACGCTGGCCCATTGCCTTATCGAGCAGCGGCTGAGCATCAACCGCCTGAGCGTGGTGGATTCCACGGCGCTCACGCCACCGGCGCGAAAGGACTTACTGGAGTTGGCGCGCAAGTACCATGTACCCGCGGTGGCGCTCCTGATCGATGCGCCACTAGAAACCTGCGTGGAACGCGACGCCAAACGCGAGCGCACCGTGGGCCGCCCGATCATCGAGCGGCAACACCAGCTCTTTGAACAGCTCAAGTCTTCCATCCAGCAGGAGGGATTCGATCAGGTAGTTGAGTTGCGCGACGAGGACTTGGAACACGTCCATTTCGAAATTGTTTTTCGCCCCGTCCCACGCCCGGCAGGGCCAGCGGAGCGGCCGGAGCGGCGCCGTTTCACGCCTCGGCCTCCGAATCACGCGGCGGAAAGTAGGCCCGCCGCAGACGAAACCCGCGCGCCATCCCAGCCGAACGGCCGGCCTCCGGAATCAGCTTGAGAGTTTCTTGCGCGATGTGCTCGGCAGGCGTGGGCGTGGCAAAGTCACCGGGTTACGGCCGGGAGTCAGCACTCAACGGTTCATGACCCTACAAAGAAACCTTACGGCATAACGCCGCGTTGAAGCAGAGCCTTCATCGGGGCATGTGTCCGGGTGTGTCAATCTTGGTGAATTCTTAGCAGAGCTTTTCAGTGGGGCGGGCTGCTGTGGCCGGGGCTGGAGATATGCTTCTCGACGACGCTGATGAGCGCGTTCAAGCGGTCGTCGGTTCTCTTCTGCGCCTCCGAGAGGTCCTGCAGAAGGTCGGTGATCCGCAGGAGGGCGGCCGTCAAAGTGGCCTGGGAGTCTCGGAGCCGTTCGTCTGACTCGCGCAGCCGCTCGTCCGACTCACGGAGCCGGGCGTCGGACTCCCGCAATTCCACATCGGCAGCGAGCCTCTCCTCATGCTCCTTCTCAATTCGGGCGTCGAAGCGCGCTTGCTGCTCGAGCAGGAACTCCATCATTCGCCGGATTTCTTCGGGGGTCATCGAGCTTCTCCACCTTCCTGAGTCATGATGCCCGACCTCGGTCCCGTTTGCAAGTGAGCCACGCGGGGAGGAGGAACCGCCGCATTCCCGCTCGGGTCGGGATTGCGCTACTCGTCCGGCCGCCCGTGCAGGCGGTCGTAAGCGGTGCGGGCGCTGGTCGAGCCCAGCGACTCGTGGTAAAGGGACTTGAGGCCCAGGAGGGCGCGGACTTCCTCGTCGAAGGGATGGAGCGTTCGGAGATCGCTGACGCGGACGGGGAAGCGCCGGCCGAGGTGAAACCAGAATTTCTGATAGCCGCGGTCTTCGAGTTCACAGTCGAGGCCACGGACGTTGAACGTCGGGCGGCCGACAATCGTCCAGATGCCATTAGCGTCCGACTCGAGCAAATGCGTGCAGTTGTTCTTTCTCACCGCGAACGCCCGGGAATTCCCCGGCACTTCCGTTACCTCGAATCCCGCTCCACGGAATTTGGATTGCACGTCCACGGCGCCTTTTGCCTTATCTCCCATCCCGCTCCAGACCCCCTTGGTTGACACTTCTTGAATCCGCCCCGTAGAATGAAAGTTTAGTGTAGTCGCGGCGGATTGCACAAGGGCAACCCAGAGTCGTTCATCACCAAAGAATGAAACAAGGGCCTCAAAACGTTTTGGACCTGATCGGGAACACGCCGCTCCTGCGGCTGGAGCGATTGGGCGCGGATTTCCCGGAGGTGGAGTTCTATGCCAAGGCGGAGTGGGAAAATCCCGGCGGCTCGGTGAAGGACCGCCCGGCGCTGAACATTATCCGCGAGGCCGAGCGCGCGGGCCTGCTGACCAAGGACAAGATTCTTGTTGACTCGACTTCCGGCAATACCGGTATAGCCTATGCGATGATCGCCGCGGCGCGGGGCTACCGCGTGCGGCTCTGCATGCCGTCGAACGTCAGCCTGGAGCGCAAGCGCATCCTGAAGGCTTACGGCGCAGAGACTGTCTTCACCGACCCCATGGAAGGCTCGGACGGGGCCATCCGCAAAGTCCGCGAGATGGCGGCCGAGAACCCGGAACTCTATTTCTATGCCAACCAGTATGACAACCCCGCCAACTGGCGCGCCCATTACCAGACGACGGGCGCGGAAATCTTCGCGCAGACGGAAGGCCGCGTGACGCACTTTGTGGCGGGCCTCGGCACCAGCGGAACGTTTATCGGCACGGCGCGAAAGTTGAAAGAACTGAATCCCAAAATCCAGTGCATCTCGTTTCAGCCGGACTCGCCGTTCCACGGCCTCGAGGGCATGAAACATATGGCCACGGCCATCGTGCCAAAGATTTATGACCCGAGCGTGGCCGACGAGGATTTGGCGATTTCATCGGAAGAAGCCTACACCATGACCCTGCGCCTGGCGCGCGAGGAAGGGTTGCTCGCGGGAATCTCCGCCGGCGCCGCCACGGTTGCGGCGCTCCAGGTGGCCAAGGCCGTACAGCGCGGGGTGATTGTCACCATTTTTCCCGACAGTGGCGACAAGTACTTGAGCGAGCGGTTCTGGGACGAGGCGGATTGAATCATTGACCAATTGAATCATTGATTCATTGAATTGCGGCGGGAGGGGTCGGGTTCCCTTCAATGAATCAATGGATCAATGAGCCGATGACCCGATAGTCGAATGTCCATCAAACTAAACCAATCTCACGTCAGCGCCATGCGCCAGCACGCAGTTCGCGACTATCCCAGCGAGTGCTGCGGGATGATGTTGGGGCAGGCGGATGGCGATGACAAACAAGTGGGCGAGGTCATCGCGCTCAAGAACATCCGGCACGACGCGGCGCGGGCGCAAGAGTTGCTTCCACTCCAGTCGCCGGACAGGGAAACAGACCGCAACCGCTTTCTGATTGATCCACTGGAGCAGTTGAAGGTGGAAAAGGACGCCCGGGCGCGGGGCCTGGATGTGCTGGGCTA
>CAZTHM010000274.1:0-5536 GCA_964613505.1 uncultured Acidobacteriota bacterium
AAACCGACGTCGACTGCGGCATCGACATCGCCGCGCAGCCGCCCGGCAAGCGCCTGCAAAACGTCCTGCTGCTTTCCGGCGGCGAGAAGGCGCTGGCGGCGCTGGCGCTGCTGATCGCGCTCTTCCGCTACACGCCCAGCCCGTTCTGCATCCTCGATGAAGTGGACGCGCCGCTCGACGAATCGAACGTGGACCGCTTCACGCGCATGATTCACGCGATGAGCCGCCACACGCAGTTCATCCTCATCACCCACAGCAGGCGCACGATGGAAATCGCTCAGGTGATGTACGGCGTGACCATGGAGGAGCCTGGCATCTCGAAGCTGGTCTCCGTGCGCTTTGACGAGGCGGAGCGCGAGGCCGAAGCCGTCGCCGTGCCCGCGTAACGAGAGGCGCGGCGCGCCTAATTCTTCCTGCCCCGTTTGTCAAGCGGTTCGCACGCCGACGCCACGGACAAAACTGCTCCCGAAATTCGCGCCTGAAACCTCTCCGCTTTTTCCGTTGACATGGCCTCGCGTTGTTCTAGAATGTCCCTTCCTAAAACGCCATGCCCGCACAAAATTATCCTCCGGTTATTCGCCAGACAAATTTGCCGGGCATCAAATTGCACTCGCGCGGAAAAGTTCGCGATGTCTACGAGGTCGATGACGACCAGTTGCTCATCATCGCCACCGACCGGCTCTCCGCGTTCGACGTGGTGATGGCCGAGGGAATTCCGGACAAAGGCCGCGTCCTGACCCAGCTCTCGTGCTTCTGGTTCAGCTTTTTCCGCGGCGCGGTGCCCAGCCATTTCATCACCGCCAACGTGGCCGAATATCCCGCCGAGCTGCAGCCGTTTGCCGACCAGCTCGAAGGCCGCTCAATGCTGGTGAAGAAATCCCAGCCCTTCCCCGTCGAGTGCGTGGCGCGCGGATATCTCGCCGGGTCGGGCTGGAAAGATTACCGAGCCACGGGCGCGGTGTGCGGCATACGTTTGCCCACCGGCCTGACGGAGTCGGCAAAGCTCGAGCCGCCGATTTTCACGCCCGCCACCAAGGCGCAGACCGGTCACGACGAGAACATTTCCTGGGAGCAGACGGTCGAGATTGTCGGCAAAGCCGCGGCGGAGAGGCTGCGCGACTCCACGCTCGACCTTTATCGCCGGGCGCGCGAGTTCGCCGAGCAGCGCGGCATCCTGATCGCCGACACGAAATTCGAATGGGGCAAGCGCGGCGACGACATCATCCTGATTGATGAAGCCCTGACGCCTGATTCTTCGCGCTTCTGGCCGAAGGAAGGATATCAGCCCGGCCGGCCGCAGCCGTCTTTTGACAAACAGTTTGTGCGCGATTACTTGGAATCGCTGCACTGGGCGAAGCAGCCTCCGCCACCCCCGCTGCCGCCGGAGGTGGTGGAGAAAACCAGCGCCAAGTATCGGGAAGCTTATCGTCTGCTGACGGGTCACACGCTCAACTAGTGCCGTTCCAACTATCTGAGGCTAACCATCCGGATCGCAAGGTCGCGTAAGGGCAGCCCCAGTCCACGTCATGATTTGCTGTAACAAGTTGGAACGGCACTAGCGATTTTGCCGGCAACTCTGCAGCGCCATGGGCACCTGGAACTGGCTCGATTGGGTTCTGGCCGTGATTGTCGTCGCTTCGGTGGTTGCGGCCATCCTGAAGGGTTTCGTTCGGGAACTGATCGCGCTGGCGGCGCTCGTCGCCGCGCTGGCGGTGGCCGCGCTCGGCTACCCGCAGGCCAGTCTCTGGTTCGACGATCTGACACGCTCGCACGAGGTGGCGCTGGGCCTGGGCTTTCTCACCTTGTTTGTGGGAACGCTCCTCGTTGGGGCGCTCGCCTCGGTCCTGGCGAAGCGGCTTATCAAGACGGTGGGCTTGCAGTGGTTCGACCGTTTCCTGGGCGGCATCTTCGGACTGGTGCGCGGCGTGGTGGTTGACTGCATCCTGCTCATGTGCCTGCTGGCGTTCAACATGAAGCCGGAATCCGTCCAACGGTCTCTGCTCGCGCCCTATGTGAGTGCGGGGGCGCGCGTGATCGTTTGGGTGATGCCCGCCGATCTCCAGGCGGAATTCCGGGCCGGCTACGAGCGCTTCCACCAGGCGCTCATCGAAACGGATAAGAAGGCGACGAAGAATTAGCCGCGGAGGCGAGGGAAATCCCCCGGCTCGGAGTTCAACCGTGAAAGAGAAACTCGACGCGCTCATCAACCAGATGGTCGAGGACGACATCGACTACGAAGACGCCGTCGGCGAGTTCGAGAAACGCTTCATTCGCACGGTCCTGGACAAGGCCCACGGCAACCAGTCGAAGGCCGCCAAGACCCTGGGCATCCACCGCAACACCCTCAGCCGCAAGCTGGAGCACCTGGGACTCGACCACCAACCCCGGCCCCGCAAGCGCGCTGGCCGTTAAAGCTCCCGCAAAAAGCAACGGCCGCAAGGGTTAAACCTTGCGGCCATCATTAAATCAGATAACTATTTAATAAATCATACAAATTTCATTAATGGCCTGCCCTCCGCCCCTTACGCCGCCTTCCGTTTCGGCGCGGCCTTGCGCACCGGGGCCTTGGGCTTAGGCTTGGGCGCCGTTTTGGTCTTGGGCGCCACCTTGGGCTGCTCGGGAATATCGTCGTCGTTGATCTTAGCTTCCGCCAGCGTGATGACCAGGCTGGGTTCCGCCGTGTAGGAGGCGATCATCCCCTGGAAGTGCACCCCGTCGCCCTTGCCCAGGTTCTTTACGTTGGGCTGAGTGGAATCCTGCAGCTCGACGTCGTACACTCCGTCCGCGTTCTTGGACTGTTCAAGAATATCGATCCGCACCAGGTAGGTCGTGGCGTCGCTGCCCTTCTCCACGCTCTCGACGAACCCCGCCACGCCGAACGGCTGGCCTTTCAACCCGTCCCAGAGTTTCTGAGCGCGCTCGCCCCCCAGCTTGAGCTGGAAGAACGTTTTGTTATAAGCGTCGACGCTGGCGTTGCCGGTATCCACCGGAACCTCCATCTGCGTCACCTTGAATCCTTCGGGCGGCGTGGGAGAGGCGGCCGCCTGGTTCACGACGTCGGCCAGGCCCTGATCGTTCCCGTGGAAGTTGATGTAGACCGAACGCAAATATTTCTCGATATCAGCTAGCGAAGGATTCTTGCCTGCCTTGGCCAGCGATACCGAGCGCGCCAAGCTCCAGATGGCGTTGTTGTAATCACGCGGGTCGGTGGAAATGTAGGCGATGCCCAGGCGATAGAAGGTGTAAACGTCGGTGGGGTTGTCCTCGGCGGAAGCTTTGAACGACGCGATGGCGGCGGCATAATCTTTCCGCTGCAGCGCCGTGAATCCCAGCACGCCGTTGAAAAGCGCGCGCCGCGCCTTGACGCCCTGGTTGAACTGCTCGTCGCTCACGGTGGCCGGCTTAGGCAACTTTTGCACCAGGTCGAGCGCGTGCTTGGAGTCGTTCTCGATGCTGGAGAGCTTGGTGGCCGCCTGGGGATCGTCCCCCTTAAACACAAACGGAAACATATAGGCGCTCAAGGTCAGCGCGTCGAGGTTGTCGGGATTGGCGGTCAAGGCCCGGTGCCCGACCTCCAGCGCCTTGTTGCCGTCCCCTAGTTGCTGATAGGACTGCATCATGGTGACGTAGACGGTATCGCGAATGAACGAGTTGGGGTACTTTTGCAGGAAGGCTTCCGCCAGCGCGAGTTTCTTGGTGTGGTCCTTCTCGTTGGCCATCGCCGTGTAGACGTCGTACTCCTCGCGCCCGCTCCACGTCGTGGGCTTCTGTCCCTCCGCGGGCTGCTGCGGGGCGGCCCAGGCCCGGCTCGGCCCGAACCCCGGTTGGTTCTTCCCCGCCGGGGAACCGAGAAAGCCCATGCCCGCCATCAGCGTCAAGCTCAAAAGCACAGTTGTTTTCTTCATGCTCATTGCGCCACTACCTCAAGTCTCTAGGGTGTGATACTTCGATTTCGGGAGTCATCCCGTCCTGCTCGCCGCAGCGACTTTGCTTCGGCTGGGTGCTCCTGCCGACGGCCCACGGTCCAGATGCGACACTCCAAATATCAGGAGTTGCAGGAATTTTCAAGCAAAATCTCTCACCCGCCAGCCAATAAGTCATCCCCTCCTCTTCCCCAAACCGGTTTCCCCTTGACAATTGACACCAGTCATACGGCGCGGGTTCCGTTTTTCGCTTGCGACTTAACTGCGTTACTCGCTTCCCGTCGGAAGCACGGCCCCGGCAGCACCGCACGGCCCCCAACTGCCCCCTCGCTTAGATGCGCGACTTGCGCCTTTCGTGGCCAGCGCGGCGATCCCCCCGGAGGCCCGCCTTGCAGCCTCCGCCCTGGGGCGTTTACAATCGAGCTGAAATGGCCAAGCCGGATTCTTCCGACCATCGGGCAACCCTGGCGGAGAAGGCTGCGGGGGCGCCGCGCCACCAGCTCGAACCCTTTTTCCAGGAGTCCGCCAAGGAGGTCCTGCTCGCCCTGGCAGGCAATCCCAACCTCCAGGAGCGCGACCTGCTGCGCCTGCTCGAGCGCAAGGACCTGCCCGCCGAAGTTCTGCGCGCCATCGCCGCCCACAAAGAGGCGGCCCGCAACTACGCCGTCCGGCTGGCGCTGGCACGTCACCCGCGCACCCCGCGCCTGGTTTCCCTGCCCATCCTGAAATTCCTCTACCTCTTCGACCTGGTGCGCGTCACCCAGACGCCCGCCGTTCCCACCGACGTCAAGATGCTGGCGGAAGAAACCATCCTCAAGAAAGTCGAGACCGTCCCGCGCGGCGAGCGCATCACCCTGGCCCGGCGCAGCTCGGGACGCGTCGCCGCCGCCTTGCTGCTCACCCAAGACCGCGAGCTGATTCTCGCCGCTTTGAATAACCCTTTCCTCACCGAAGCCCACCTGATGAAAATCCTGGCGCTCGATTCCCTTCCCGCCCTCGCCGTCGCAACCATCGCCCACCATGAGAAATGGTCGCACCGCTACTACCTGCGCCTGGCGCTGATTCGCAACCCCCACACCCCCTTCCAGCAAGTCCTGGGGTTCATCCCCGACATGGCCGTCCCCGACCTGCGCGAAATCTGCCTCGACCGCCGCATGCCCGAACCCGTCCGCCATTACATCGCCCGCCACTGCCTGGAACGCCTGCAGAAGAAGCCGCTGCCACCCCCCATCAAAGGCTGAGGCCTTTAGTATTCGGTTTTTGCCCTCTGACTTTTTACTTTTTCCTTTTGATTTTCCGTTTTCGCTTTTCGAGTTTCGAGTTTCCATTTTCGATTTTTGCCTTTTGATTTTTGACTTTTGATTTTCCCTTCTCGTTTTTGCCCTTTGCCTTTTGACCTTTTCCTTTTGATTTTCCGCTTCGGGTTTTTCGCTCTTTGCCTTTTGCCTTTTGATTTTCCCTTCTCGTTTTTGCCCTTTGCCTTCTGACTTTTTCCTTTTGCTTTTCCCTTCTCTCCTCCGCCCACACTGCTCCCGCCACCCGCCCCGCCCTGCCCATCTCAAATCTCAAATCTGCAATTTCAGATGCCCAAACGTCATCCTCCTGGCCCGCCC
>CAZTHM010000275.1:0-2930 GCA_964613505.1 uncultured Acidobacteriota bacterium
TGGTGGCGGCGAACTATCTGCTGGTGCCGATTCAGGCGTCGTTTTACGCGCTGGAGGGCACCGACGATTTGCTGGAGACCCTGGAGCGCATCCGCGCGCGGCCCAACCCGGAACTGCAGTTGCTGGGCGTGCTGGTAACGCTTTTCGACAAGCGCACCAACCTGGCGCGCGACATTCGCAAGCAAGTCACCCAGGTCTTCGGCGACAAAGTTTTCAAGACGGTCATCGGCAAGAACGTGCGCCTGGAGGAGAGCCCGGCGTACAAGGAAACCATCTTCAGCTATGCGCCGGACTCCTCGGGAGCCGCGGAATACGAGCGGCTGGCGCGGGAGGTTTTGCACCGTGTCGGTTAGACGCAGCGGTTTGCCCATTGCCGTCAAGATGCGCCACAACGCCCACTACGTCGAGGAGATTATCTCGCGCAGCGGCGCGGCGATCGGACGCATGATCCCGATCGAGGACCTCCAGCCCAACGCCGACCAGCCCCGAAAGGATCGGGGCGACCTGCGCGGCCTGATCGATTCGGTGCGGGAGAAGGGCGTGCTCGAACCGCTTCTGGTGCGCCACCTCGTCGAGTCGGGAAAGTACATGATAATCGCCGGCGAACGCCGTTACCATGCGGCGCGCGCCGCGGGCCTGCGCGAAGTCCCGTGCATCGAGAAGGACGCCGACGATTCGGAAACCCTGGAACTGGCGCTGATCGAGAACCTCCAGCGCAAGGACCTGACGCCCTTCGAAGAGGCGGACGGCGTGCACGCTCTGGGCGACCGCCTGGGCCTGACTCACGACGAGATCGCCCGGCGACTCGGCAAGTCGCGGCCGACCATCACCGAGCTCTTCACCCTGCGCGCCATTCCCGACGCGATTAAGGCATTGTGTATCGAAAATGGGATATTATCCAAATCACAATTGCTTCAAGTGGCGCGACAGCCGAGCGAAGCCAAAATGCGCAACCTGATCCGCCTCTTCGCCCTGGGGATGATGAACCGCGACCAGGCGCGCGAAGAGCGCCAGCCCGCCAAGAAACCCAAGCCCGCCGTCTTCCGCTTTGTCCCGCCCGCCAAGGAATTCAAGCTCACCCTGCAGTTCCGCAAGAACAGCATCCAGCGCGACGACGTCATCCAGGCTCTCAAGCGCATCATCGAGTCGCTGGAGCGTGAAGAGCAGTGAACAGTTGACAGTGAACAGTGGACAGTCGGACGAAGGTATGCACTGCACAGTTCGTCTTTGACCCAACCGTGTTTGGCCCACGAGCGTCCCCGCCACCTTTTGATCGTGTCTTCTGACTTCTGGCTTCTGACTTCTGCTCTTTAGTTGTACACTCCCACCTGCTCAGGGATACCAAGGCGGTGTGCCCGGCTTGTGTGGGCGAGATGGAGAATGAACGACATGGGAAAATCTCGGTTTGGTCTGGTAATCGTCTGCGCGGTGGCGCTCGGACTTGGCGTGAGCGTTGCGCTGCTTGAGGCGCACAACTCTCCTGACCACGCGGCTGCGGGCGTCGCGGCGAAGGCGGGCGGGCGCGCGACGCCTGCCCCGGCGGGCGCGGTGAGCGGCCAGGGGAAAATGCGGTTCCGCGTCCTGGTGACTTCCGAGCGGCTGCCCGAGGAGGCGCGCAAAGTTTTGGTCTCGGCGCACGGCGGCTTTGCAGTGGATCGCCGGCCGGGCAGGGGAGAGGCATACTTCGCGCTGCCCGGCGCCGGCATTCTTCAAATCAGCGCCGACATGAAAACCATCCGGATGATACGTACCCAAGAAAGCATGAAGAAGGTTAATCTCCACAATACGACGATCTGGTACACGGCCGAGGGTGCTCCGTACCTGGTTTTCCCGGCCAACGATGCGGGCAAGGTTTTCACAACGACCCTGGATGGGTCGCTCGTCAACACCCTCAACGCGCCGACAGGTGAGGAGGATTTCAGCCTGAGCGAAGTCGGCGACTACTTTCGCGGCGGGGGCAATTTCGCGCCCACCGACGTCGAAGAACTCGACGGGCTCTATTACGTGACGACGGGCTACTCCAACCTGGATTTCGTGCTGACCGCGCGCCTCCTTGCCACGAGCCCGCTGGCGGCAGTCTGGAATGACCTCGTGTTTGGCGGCAAGGGCAAGGGGCCGGGCCAGTTTGAAACCGGGCACGGCATTACCGTGCCGCCCGGCAAGAAACGCCTGGATGTTTCCGACCGGCCAAACTCCCGCATCGAGCGTTTCAATCGCTATGGCCAGTATCTTTCCTTCGTGCGATTGCCGAGCGGCTCGCTGCCCTGCGATGTGTCGTACCTCGATCAATACGCCGTGGTGGCGGCGCTCGATGGGCCGGACACCAGCAAGGGCGCGCCGATCTACATTCTCGAAAACGATCAACTGGTTTCGACCATCATGCCCAAGGAAGAACTCGGACTCCAGAACTTCAAGCACAACCACAACGCCGTGCTCACCAAAATCGGCAGCCGGTACTACATCATCGTGCAGGCGTGGGACCCGGGGGACTTCGCAATTCTGGAGCAGGTGGGCGAATAGCGCGCAGAATTATGAATAGTGAATAGTGAATAGTGAATGGTGAATTCTGAAATCAGCTTTGCGGAAGCCGATATGACTGAATAACTGCGGATCGGCGCTCATTCACAATTCAGAATTCACAATTCACTATTTACCATTCACCATTTCCTGATGCCTGAGTTAAATCTCACCCCGACTCAAGCCGCCACGCTGGAAAGATTCCTGCGCGCGGGCTTCACGTTCGTGACGCTGGAGCGCTACGCGCGGTATCTGGGCGCGGAGAAGAATGGTTTCATCGCGCTGCTCGATGCGACCGGCGGTGGGATCAGACCTTTCAGCCAGGTGGGCTATCGCATGGGCGATGGCATCGGAATGCTGGTCGAGCGCGGGGCGGGGAAGGCGTTCGTCTGGAAGGAGGAAGCGGTGGCCGC
>CAZTHM010000275.1:3030-5515 GCA_964613505.1 uncultured Acidobacteriota bacterium
ATCCTGCGCGCGCTGCGCCGGCCGGACGCCCTGCAGATCATCGAGCAAAACTATGAGAGCGATCCCCTGAGTGAGGGCCTGCTGCTGCGCAAGTCCGAAGGCAAGTGGCTGGACTTTGAAATCGTCATGCCGCAGACCGGGGAAAAGAAAATCATCAAGGGCAAAATCCTGCGCAGCGGATACGTTCCTCACACTTCCGCGTTTCAGCGCTATGGCCAGCAGTATGCCTACAGCCAGATGGCTTATGCGAACCCGGAGGGTGGTGGCCAGCCGATCGTCGAAGTGGAGGGCAAAATCCAGTTTGGCTTGCCCGGTAAGCCGATTTTCGACGCGCTCGACCCGAAAGCGTTTCTGAAGCCGACGCTGCTTTGGAGGCTCTGGTCGGGTGAAGCGGGCGCGCACGACGTCGAGTTCTCCTATCTCACGGGCGGGATGCGCTGGGAGGCCAACTACAACGCCGTCGCGCCGGAGAAGGGCGATACCTTCGACATCATCGGCTGGGTCACGCTCGAGAACATGAGCGGCAAGGACTTCGAGAATGCCAGCGTCAAGCTGATGGCGGGGGATGTGGCGCGGATTCAGGAAGGCGCGGTAGGAGGGCGTGTGGGCTATGCGATGGATGCGATGGAGCAGTCGGGAGCCAAGCTCGCCGTCACCGAGCGGGCGTTCGAGGAATACCATCTATACACACTGGAGCGGCCCACGACGGTGCTCGACCGGGAAATCAAGCAGGTGGAATTCGTGCGCGCCTCGAACGTTCCGGCCGCGCGTGTTTATGTTTACGACGGTTTCAAAATGGACCCCCGTTACCGCGGCTGGGACTACAACAGTATTCGTACGCAGGCCGAATATGGCACGGCGTCAAATCCAAAAGTCTGGGTGATGCTCGAGTTCAAGAACTCCGAAGCGTCACACCTCGGCATGCCGCTGCCCAAAGGGAAGGTGAAGGTCTACCGCCGCGATGTGGACGGGCGCAACGAGTTCATCGGCGAAGACCAGATCGACCACACGCCGAAAGACGAGACGGTGCGCCTCTATACCGGCAACGCGTTTGATATCGTGGGTGAGCGACGGCAAACGAATTTCAGGCTCGATTCAAGCGGCCACTGGGCCGACGAGACCTTCGAGATTAAGGTGCGTAACCACAAGAAGGAAGCGGTCACGGTCCGCGTGGTGGAACACATGTACCGTTGGATTCAGTGGGATCTGACGGCCAAGTCGATGGATTTCAAAAAGACCGATTCGCGCACCATCGAGTTTCGCCCCACCATCGCCCCCGGCGCCGAGGCCACGATTTTCTACACCGTGCATTATACGTGGTGAAATGCGCCGCTACAGCGATTGATTTGCTTTTGTATTTTTCCGACTGCCTACTGCATACTGCCCAAAAGCCGCGGAGTTAAAGACCAACTCCGCGCTACACGGTCCAGCCTTTTCACTTTTGCCTTTTGCCCTTTGCCTTTTGATTTGCTTTTGCATTCTTTCGCCTGCCTACTGCATACTGCTCAAAAGCCGCGGAGTTAAAGACCAACTCCGCGCTACCCGAATTCGGAGTGACTGAGGATGGCCGACAAAGTTGATGTTCTTGTCGTGGGCGCCGGGCCGACGGGGTTGGCGTGCGCGATTGAGGCGCGGAAAGCCGGTTTCCAGGCACTGGTCGTCGAGAAGGGCTGCCTCGTCAATTCTCTCTTCAGCTACCCGGCGGGGATGACGTTCTTCACCACAAGGGAGCGCCTCGAAATCGGCGACATTCCGTTTTCAAGCGTGAATCTGAAGCCGACGCGCACCGAGGCTCTTGAGTATTATCGCCGCGTCGCCGAGCACTACAAAGTTACGATTCATTTTTTCGAGCGCGTCCTGGGCGTCGAGGGCGGCGACGGCGATTTCCGCGTGCGGACGGAAGCGCGAACCGGAGAAGGGAAGACCTACGCCACGCGCAAGGTGATCATGGCCACGGGCTACTATGACCTGCCCAACCGGATGGGCATTCCGGGCGAAGACCTGCCCAAAGTTTCGCACTATTACTCGGAGGCGCATCAGTTCTACGGCCAGAAGGTGGCGGTGATCGGCGCGGCGAATTCGGCGGCGATTGCGGCGCTCGACCTCTGCCGCCACGGCGCCGCGGTGACGATGATCGTGCGCGAGGCGGAACTGAGCCGGCACATCAAATATTGGATTCGCCCCGACATCGAAAACCGCATCAAGGAGGGTTCGGTCAAGGCGCTGTATCAAGCCGAGGTCAAGGAGATCGCGCCGGATTGGATCTGCGTCCATCAGGCCGGCCAGGCGCCGCTGCGGCTTGCGAACGACTTCGTCTTCGCGCTCACCGGCTATCACCCGGATTTCGATTTGCTGCGCAGCGCCGGAATCGAGATCAACCCCCAGACCCTGCGACCGTTGTGCAACCCCGAAACTCTGGAGAGCAACGTGCCGGGCGTCTACCTCGCGGGGGAAGTAGATGCCAGCCTTCCCGGACAGTTCGACC
>CAZTHM010000276.1:0-5477 GCA_964613505.1 uncultured Acidobacteriota bacterium
GAACGAATACCCGGAACTGAATCACGGCCGGCACCCCGTCCATCACTACACGGAGCTGCTCGCTGCCCTGCTGGAACGCGGACGGCTGAAGGTTACGAACCCGATGCACTCGCGCGTTACCTATCACGACCCGTGCTACCTCGGCCGTTACAACGGCGTGTACGAGGCGCCACGGCAGGTTCTGCGGGCGCTGGGACTGGAATTGAAGGAAATGCCGCGCTCGCGCCGCGACAGCTTCTGCTGCGGTGGCGGCGGCGGGCGCGTTTGGATGGAAGAAATCGGCGAGGCGCACTCGCGTCCGAGTGAGAACCGGGTGAAAGAGGCTGCGGCGCTCGACGGCGTCCAGATGCTCGTCGTCGCCTGCCCCAAAGATTTTGTGATGTTCACCGACGCGGTGAAAACGGCCGGGCTGGAAGGCCGCCTAGTGATTCGCGACCTTGCCGACCTGGTCGCGGAAGCGGTAACTGTGGAAGAAGGCGCAGCCCCGCAAGCCAAGGCCGCGTGACGTAGCGCCGCCATCTTGGCGGCCAAGTGAGCACTCGCCGGCTGGAAGCCGGCGCTACGTGGAGAGGACACCACCATGAACGGCAACGGGAACCACAACGCACGAATCGGAGTTTACGTTTGCCATTGCGGCACCAACATCGCCGGCAAGGTGGACGTGCAGGCTCTGGCGGATTTCGCCGCCCAGCTCCCCGGGGTCGTCGTTTCGCGCCAGTACAAGTACATGTGCTCGGACCCGGGGCAGGACCTGATCGTCAAGGACGTCAAGGAGCACGACCTGAACCGCGTGGTAGTGGCCTCGTGTTCGCCCCACCTGCACGAGCTCACCTTCCGCAAGACCACGGCGAATGCCGGGAAGAATCCCTACCTCTTTCACATGGTGAACATCCGCGAGCACGTGTCGTGGGTGAGCGACGACGTGGCGTCCGCCACGGAAAAATCCAAGGCCCTGGTCAAGGCCGCAGTGAGCCGTGCTTTCTGGCATCAGGAGCTCGAGCCGCGCCACTTCCCGGTGAATCCCAACGTGCTGATTGTCGGCGGCGGCATCGCCGGCATTCACGCCGCGCTGACGCTCGCCAATGGCGGCAAGCAGGTCTATCTCGTCGAGCGCAAGCCCACCATCGGCGGGCACATGGCGCAGTTCGACAAGACCTTTCCCACCCTCGACTGCGCGGCGTGCATCCTCACGCCCAAGATGACCGCGGTGAAGCAGCATCCCAACATTCACCTCATGACCTATTCCGAAGTCAGTGAGGTGAGCGGCTTCGTCGGCAGCTTCAAAGTGAAGGTGAAGAAATACCCGCGATACATCGATGAAGAAAAATGCGTCGGGTGTATGGAGTGCATCGAAGAATGCGTCTACAAGGAAGGCAAGTACGCAAATGAGTTCGATCTCGGCCTCGGGAAACGAAAACCCATCTACCTGCCCTTTCCGCAGGCCGTGCCGCCCGTGCCCGTGATCGACCCGGAAACCTGCATCGAGTTCAAGTCGCACAAGTGTCCGAAGGGCTGCATGGAGGTTTGCGGCGACCGTGACGCCATCGACTTCTCCCAGAAGGTGCGGGAGGTCGAGCTCGAAGTCGGCACCGTTATCATGGCGACCGGCTTCAAGACCTTCGATCCCAACCGTGTGCCGCAGTACGGCTACGGGAAATTCGCCAACGTTTATACGAGCTTGGAAGTCGAGCGGCTGGTCAACGCTTCCGGTCCTACGCTCGGGCAGGTGGTGATGCGCGATGGCCGTCGGCCCGAGTCCATCGGAGTCTTGCACTGCATCGGCTCACGCGACGAGAACACCAACAAGTATTGCTCGCGCGTCTGCTGCATGTACTCACTCAAGCTGGCCCACCTGCTCAAGGAGAAGACCGGCGCGCACCTTTACAACTTCTATATAGACATGCGCACGCCGGGAAAAGGCTTCGAGGAATTCTACAAGCGCGTGCTCGAGGAAGGTGTTTCGATGATCCGCGGCAAGGTGGCGGAAGTGAGCGGCTGGGCGCAGTCGCCCGCGGAAGAAGGCAAGCTGGTCCTCCGGGTTGAAGACACGCTACTCGGCGTCGTGCGGCGCATTCCGGTGGACATGGTCGTGCTCTCGGTGGGCATGGAGCCGCAGGCGGACACCGCGGAAGTGCGCCGGCTCTTCAATCTGGGCTGCTCGGCCGAGGGCTGGTTCCTGGAGCGCCATCCCAAGCTCGCGCCCGTCGATACGTTCACGGACGGCGTCTTCCTCGCCGGCTGCAACCAGGGTCCGAAGGATATTCCCGACACCGTCGCCCAGGCCGGAGCAGCGGCGGCGCAGTGCATGGCGCTCATCGACAAGGGTTTCGTCGAAATCGAGCCCAACACCGCCTGGATCGACGAGGAGCTGTGCTCGGGCTGCCACGTCTGCATCGGCATGTGCCCCTACACGGCGATTCATTTCGACAGCGAGAAGAAGGTTGCCGTGCTGAACGAAGCTCTCTGCAAGGGCTGTGGAACGTGCGTCGCCGCCTGCCCCTCGGGCGCCGCGCAGCAGAACCTTTTCCGGGATGAGCAACTCTTCGCCGAAGTGGAAGGAGTGCTGGTATGAACACCGAATTCAGTCCGCGCATCGTCGGATTCTTTTGCAATTGGTGCACCTATCTCGCCGCCGATCTCGCGGGGACGTCGCGCATGAAATATGCGCCCAACGTGCGTGTGGTGCGCACGATGTGCTCCGGACGCGTGGACCCGCAGATGGTGCTGTGGGCCTTCCGCCACGGCGCCGACGGCGTGCTGATCGGCGGCTGCCATCCCGGCGACTGCCACTATCAGGAAGGAAACTACAAGGCGCTGCGGCGCGCGATGTTGCTGCGCAAGATGCTGCCGCAGTTCGGCATCGAGCCCGAGCGGCTGCGGCTGGAATGGATATCCGCCGCCGAAGGCGAGCGCCTGCGCGACGTGATGAACGATTTCACGGCGCAGATTCGCCGCCTCGGACCGCTGCACAGGAAAGAGGCCGCGGCCGCGGTGGCGATGGCAGCGTAGAAACATTCATCTGTAGCGCCGCCATCCTGGCGGCACGGCGAGGCCGGCTGGAAGCCGGCGCTACGGCGCTCAGAGAGCGCCGCTACAGAACAAGGGAAGGAGCCAAAGATCATGGCGAAACCCAAAGTAGCCTTTTACTGGTGCGCAAGCTGCGGCGGCTGCGAAGAGGCGGTCGTGGACCTCGCCGAAGGCATCCTCAAGGTCGTTGATGCCGTGGACATCGTCTTCTGGCCGGTGGCGCTCGACTTCAAGCGCGCGGACGTCGAAGCGATGGCCGACGGCGAAATTGCCGTGGCCTTCATCAACGGCGCCATCCGCATGAGCGAGCAAGAAGCGATGGCGAAGCTCCTGCGCAGGAAAGCAGGAGTGATGATCGCCTACGGCGCCTGCGCCTGCGAGGGCGGCATCCCCGGCCTCGCCAACCTGACGGACAAGGAAGCGATCCTGGAATACGTCTATCACCTGTCCCCCTCGACCACGGACGGCACCGGCACGCGCCCGCAACCAAACTTGAAAGTTGCGGAAGGTGAGCTGGAGCTGCCGGAGTTCTACGAGAGCGTCAAGGCGCTCGACCAGGTGATTGATGTCGATTACTACATTCCCGGCTGTCCGCCCACGGCGAAGATCACCTTTGCGGCGATTGAAGCCATTCTCGCCGGCAAGCTGCCGAAGAAGGGCTCGGTGCTCGCCGGCGACCGCGCGCTCTGCTACGAGTGCGACTTGAATTCCACCAAGCCCGAGAGGCTGCTGGTCACGGACCTGAAGCGGCCGCACCAGGTGCTGATCGACCGGGAGAAATGCCTGCTGGCGCAGGGCGTGCTCTGCCTCGGCCCGGTGACACGCGGCGGCTGCGAGGCGCTCTGCGTTAAGGGCGGAATGCCCTGCTCCGGCTGCTTCGGGCCGCTCGAGCGCGTGCGCGACTACGGCGGCAAGGCGCTTTCGGCCGTTGCTTCCATCGTCGATTCCACCGACGAGAAGGTGATCACCAAGGTTTTCGAGAGCGTCCCCGATCCCGCCGGGACGTTCTATCGCTACAGCGTGCCGGCATCGCTGCTGGCCGGAAAACGCAAGGCTGCGTAGAGGTGCGTCATGGCACAGAGAATCACGATTGATCCCATCACCCGGCTCGAGGGCCACGGCAAAATCGAGATTTTTCTCGACGACAGTGGCAAGGTGAGCCGCGCCTACTTCATGGTGCCGGAGTTGCGCGGTTTCGAGCAGTTTGTCGTGGGACGCCCCGCCGAAGAGATGCCGCAAATCACCTCGCGCATCTGCGGCGTCTGCCCCACGGCGCATCACATGGCGGCGACCAAAGCTCTCGACGATCTCTACAAGGTTGACCCACCACCCGTCGCCAAGAAGTTGCGCGAGATGATCTACAGCATCTTTACGCTGGAAGATCACGCGCTGCATTTCTATTTCCTGGGCGGTCCGGATTTTGTCGTGGGGCCCAAGGCTCCGAAAGCCGAGCGTAACGTGCTGGGCGTGATCGGCAAAGTCGGCGTGGAAGTAGGCAAGCGCGTCATCGGCATGCGCAAGGAGCTGCGCGACCTGATCACGCTGCTGGGCGGCAAGGTGATTCATCCCGTGTTCGGGCTGCCGGGCGGCGTCTCGAAGCCCATGGCCCCCGCCGATCAGCCGAAGTTCGTTGAAGCGGCAAAGCGCGGCGTGGATTTCGCGCTCTTTACGCTCAACGTCTTCAGCGACGTCGTGCTGAAGAACAAAGAGTACGTGGACGCCATCACCTCGGAGATGTATACACACCGCACCTACTACATGGGTCTGGTGGATGCGAAAAACCGCGTCAATTTCTACGATGGCCGAGTCCGCGTGGTCGACCCACAAGGAAAAGAATTCGGCGTTTTCACGGCGCGCGAGTACTTGGACTCGATCGCCGAGCACGTCGAGCCGTGGAGCTACATCAAGTTCCCGTACCTGAAGAAGGTCGGCTGGAAGGGATTCGTAGACGGCGCGGATTCGGGCGTCTATAGCGTCGCGCCGCTCGCCCGCCTGAATGCCGCGGACGGCATGGCAACGCCCCGCGCGCAAGAGGCCTACGAGCAACTCTACGCCACACTCGGCGGAAAACCCGTGCATCACACTCTGGCCAATCACTGGGCGCGCGTCATCGAGATGATCTTCGCCGCTGAGCGATTCCTGGAACTGGCGAGCGATCCGGAGATTACCGATCCCACGGTGCGCACGCTACCCACGGAAATCCCGACAGTCGGCATGGGCGTGGTCGAAGCACCGCGCGGCACTCTTTTCCATCACTACGAGACGGACGAAGCGGGCCTGATCACCAAAGCCAATCTGATCGTCGCCACGCAGAACAACGCGGCGCGCATCGCGCTCTCTGTGGATAAAGTGGCAAAGGCGCTCATCAACTCCGCGACGGCTAATGATGATGGCGCGCTCAACATGGTGGAGATGGCCTTCCGCGCCTATGACCCCTGCCACGGCTGCGG
>CAZTHM010000277.1:0-5434 GCA_964613505.1 uncultured Acidobacteriota bacterium
CTCACCTTGAGCCAGCTGTGATGCGGGTTGCCCGCGTTGCGCAAAAGCAGCGGGGGGCCACTGTGATTCATGATCAAGACATCCACATTGCCGTCGTTGTCGAAGTCAGCGAAAGCGGCTCCGCGTCCGACGTGAAGCTGGCGAAAAACCTCGCCGCTCACTTCGCCGACCTCGAAGAATCCCTCGTCCGGGTTTTTCTGCCAGAAAAGGAGGTTCTTCATGGGCACTAGGCGACTGGGATCTTTCTCTTCCTGAAACGTGCTGCCCAGAACCGCCAGCAAATCGAGCTGGCCGTCGTTGTCATAATCGAAAAAGGAAGTACCCCAGCCGATGTAGCTCAGGGTTATTTGCCCAACCCCCACCATGTCCGCCACATCCTGAAAGCGCAGGCGGCCCGGCGCCGCACCCCCCTTCGTATAGCGCAGGTTGGAAAAGAGCGCGAACTGCTGCGCGATCCAGTGGGTGATGAAGATGTCGAGGTCGCCGTCGCGGTCCCAGTCACCGATCGCCAATCCCATCGAGCCGCGGTATTCATCCACCCACGCCTGGTGCGAGACGTCCTTAAAGCGACCGCTGTGCTGGTTGAGGTACATCTTGCTTTCCGAAATGTCATTGGCGACGTAAAGGTCCGGCCAGCCGTCGCCATCAAAGTCAGCCCAGGCGGCGGCGAGACTGCGGCCCTCGGGATTATCCACGCCGGCTTTCTTTGCCACTTCGGTGAAGGTTCCGTTCCCGTTGTTGTGAAAGAGCAAATTGCGCTCGGGAGTGTAGGAAGACGGGTTGAGGGTGAAAGGAACCAACTCCGTAAACTGGCGTGAGGCTTTCCCGGCGTATTCGGGTTTGTAATCGTACTTCACATATCCGCATATATACAGGTCAGCGTTCCCGTCTTTGTCGTAATCGGTCCAGGAGGCGCCCGTCCAGAATCCCCGGAACTTGTCGAGTCCGGCCTTCGGGGTCACATCCTCGAAAGTGCCGTCGCCTCGATTGTGATAGAGGACGATGCGGTCGTAGCTGGTGAGGACAAGGTCGAGTTGGACATCGTTGTCATAGTCGGCCCAGGCCGCGCCCATGCCGGTCCCCTTGAAGCCCACCCCGGCTCGATCGGTCACATCGGCGAAAGTGCCATTGCCGTTGTTACGGTAGAGGCGGTTGGAGGCGGGCGAGACCGCGACCTGCTCCGGCGTGGCGGTGAGCGGCGCCGCGATGTTGCAGAGGTAGAGGTCCAGGTTGCCGTCGCCGTCGTAGTCGCCCCAGGCCGCGCCCGAGCCCATATCTTCGGGCAACTGAGTCGAGCGCGTACCCTGGAAGTGGGTGAAGTCAATCCCCGCCTTCCGGGTCACGTCCGTGAAGCGCACGGGTTGGTAACCGGGAGGGATCTGGCGCGCGAGTTCGCTCGTAATGCCTTCGACCGCTTCGCCCGGCGTGTAGGATTTCGGCCGGTGGCGAACGATGAGAATTACGGCAATCGTCGCTGCCACGATCGAGAGACTGATGAGCATGTGCTTGACGATCAGTCGCCGGCGGCGCGATGGCCCGCGCGCCAGAAGTCCGCTTGCCCCCATCGATCACCTCGATTGCGGCGGGCCGGACGAGAGCCCGGCGGCAAATTACCCGCCCAGCCTCCGCTGCGCCGTGACGATTTCGATCACACGCTCTTCGGTGGCGAGGTCGGTGATCGGCGACGTCAGCTTCTTTTCTTCCCCGAACATGAAATTGAGCAGGAACTGATCAATCTTCCGATAGCGCAGACGGGCCTGAATGTGCAGCGTGCGCGCGCCCGGGGGCGCTTGAAACGGTACCGACATCTGGTGCGGCAGGGGCGGCTTCTTCATCTCGAGGAGGGACGGGCAAAAGAAGCTGACCTCCGTCGAATCGGAGAATCCGGGGAAGAGCGCGCGCCGATGCCGGACCCCGACCATCTCCCACAGGTTGTGACGGTCAATCAAGTTCCCGTATTGGTCCACCGGCTCGGCCTTGAACATGAAGGTTCCCGGCTTGATGAATCCCCGCCCGTCCACCGTGCCGGTCTCGTGAATCAACCGGCCCCGCTCGTCTTTTACGATCAGTTCAATCCAGGACTGGATGATGTCGAGCGGGCCGGTGGGAAAATCGTGTCCAACCTTGTTGGAAGTGATGACCAGCTTGAGGTTCACCTTCTCCCCGGGCCGTGCCCTTTCCGGTGCGATCATCTCCAGCGCAACAATCGGCCCGTGCCGCCACTTGTGCTCGATCTCGGGAATCCGGAATTCCCCCTTCAGCCATTTCTCGGTCAGCTCGGTCTGCTTTTCGTGCCCGGGCAGACCCAACAAGGCGGGCATGAGCTGGTTCGCGGCGATAAAACGATGGCTGCGATGCTTGCGGTCGTCCGCCGAACGGTTGTAATCCGTCGAGTCTCCCGCGGCAGGGTCGCGGGAGTCCACGAGCGGCATGTGGCACTCGCGGCATTCAATGGTTTTTCGCGCGTCGCCGGGTTTATTCCAATGGCTCTGCCTCCAGTTGTCATACTGGTTCTGGAGCTGCACCCAGCCGAGGTTGTTGATTTCCTTGTCAATAAACTGCTTGTGGCACGCGGCACAGTACTCGGGCGTCTTGAAGAGGCGCTTGCTCAAATCCTTCACGTGCTGGCGGGGATAGGAGCGGACCAGGAAGTCACGCATCACGCGGTTGAAGGGCGTCGGAGTCTCGTCGTACTCCATCTCGAACAGGTACCGAGTCGGCATTGCGACGGTGTAGTTCGCGTTTCCCTTCACATCCACCTGGCGGACGGCGTGGCAGGCGAGGCAGGAGACGCCTTCCTGAAAGCCGTGGAGTGAAGTCAGCTTCTGTTCGTCAATGAAGAGATTCTTCGTGCCCGAGAAAAGGGAGATGGGATCGTGGCAGCCGCCGCAGTAGCGCGTTGATTCCGGACCGTTCTGCTTCGCCATGTTGATCTGGATGGCCTGAAACCCTTTGTCCATGGCAGCGTAACGGTGGGCGCTCGGTTCCCATTCCTTGACGATCTCCTCGTGACAACCCGAGGTCCCGCAGGAACGCGACCCGGAAAGCAGCCGCGGGTCCATGACGTGGTCCGACTTGGTTCGCGCCAAGCTCGGGGCGAACGGCCGATTCTTGCCAAACGGGAAACTGTAGTCGGCCGGGAACTCGTTTTGGAGCTTCGGCCCGCGATAGGCATATGTCGCGAGCGCCACGATGACCACTCCGGCCAGCGTCCACACCAGCGCGCCCTTGCCATAGTGCGCAGCCGCCTGTGGCAGTTCGACGTCCGCGCTACGCCGCGCCGCCCTGCGGTCGCGCACGACGATGAGAATCAGGTGCGGCAGGCCAAACGCCAGCGTTGCGAACGTCGTGACGATGTGGACCCAGTCCCAGGCATAACTGATGCGAGAGCCGAGGACCGACTGCCAGGTCAACACCACGCCCGAGAGCAGACAGAGGATGAAGACCGCGGCGGCGAAATAGCCGAGCACCTGGACGTGACTCATCGGGTCGCGCCAGTAGCGGAGCCAGTGCCGCACCAGGTACCACGCGCAGGGGACCAGAAACGCCAGCCCCACCAGCGTGTGAACGATCACCGTCCACTGGTTCGGCACACTGAACGGCAGGAGCCAAATCGACAGTCCGCTCAAGGCAGAAAAAACCGCAAAGCCGGCGACCAGGATGGCGAGACGGGCGCGCCACTCGCGGGCTCGTTCCTGCCAGCGCGCGTCGGCGGGCTTGAGAGACTCACCGGCCGGCGTTCCGTTCGAGTTCGGGCCAAGTTTTGCGTCGTCCATGTCAGCCTCCCGTGAGCAATCTCCGATCTCCAACCTCGAATTCCAGATTCAAGACGCGGCGCGCAGCTTTTTCGGTGGCGCCCGCCACGCTTGACGATTGCAGCTTTGAGATTTGAGACCAAAAAAGCAAAACGGACATAACCGAATCGTTCCGCCTCGCGCTTCGATCGCATTCTGCGCGCAGTGGCGAGAATCAATCCTGTTACGCCCGCACTTCCCCGACCTCACGCCGGGGCCGTCAGACGTCCCTTGTTTCGACCTGCTACCCGACTAGATCTTCGCTATCCCTGGATCCCCGTTGCCGGCTCCCGAAGGCCTGTCTTCGAACAACACCGCTTCCAGCATCCGACGCAAGTCTTCGAGTTGGCGGGATTTGAAGGAGTGTCGTGTCTCATCCAACACTTTGACCGCTTCATGGACCGCGGCGCGATATCGCTGTCGCGCCCGGCAGTCAACCAGCGGACAGAACTCGATCGGGCGGCCTTCGGCTTCGCGCTCCGCCGTCACGCGGTCGACGACGGATCGCAAATGCGCGAGCCGCTCCGTCACGTCGTGCGAGATTTCGGTGACGTACTCCCGTAAGTCCAAGTTGAGCGGACTGCCATTCTGTCCCATGTGTGCGGCCTCGGGCGCGACTCTATTCCCGTGAGGCCTTGCTGTCAATCATCCCAACCGATTACCAGCACAATTTTTATAGAGGATGGTCAGGCACATGGATGACATTCGTCATGTCTGATACGGGCAAATTGTCCCATTCTCCTGCCGCCCTCGCCAACTTGCAGGACCTTGCGTCTAAATCAGCCCGCGGCGCAGGGCATGCATGACGGTTTCGAGCCGGTTACTGGTGTGTAGCTTGCGGTTGGCGTGGGAGATGTGATTGCGCAGGGTACGGGGTGAGACGCGCAGCTCGCGCGCCACCTCTGCCGGGCGCTTGCCTTTGGCGAGCAATTGCAGCACGCGTTTCTCCTGTGCGGTGAGCGGCGAGACGGGCGCCTGCGGCGCCGGGTCATCGGCATGGGAAGCGAGCTGTTTTGCAGCCTGGACAAGCTTCTGCGTGAGCTCCTCTGTCCGCTTGCGCTCCGTGATATCGCGAACAAGGTGGACCACGAGCCGCCGCCCGGTGCGCTGATCACAGAAGACGAGGATCGAAGTGTTCACCCAGATGGTCCGGCTGCCACGAACATGGACCTCCAGGTCGAAATTGGAAATTTCCCGCCCCGCCGCCGCACACTCCAGCACGTCGCATGACTCCGCGCACACAAGTGTCCCGAGAGCTCCGTGACCTTGGAAGAGACTCGCACAAGGTTTGTGAAGGATTTCCGACGACGCGTAGCCGAAAAGACGTTCAGCGGCCCGGTTCCAGGAGCAGATCAGCCCTTGCGCATTCACTGCGAAGGCAGGGTCAGCTGTCCCCTCCAGCAATTGGAACAGTTCTCTTTCCAGCATCTCGAACTCCCGTGACAGATGTCATTTGCGAGGGGACATCGGGCCCATTGCTCGAGATGACGAGCTAAGGATAAATCAGACCTGAAGATACGTTAGTCCGTTTAGTGCTGTCAATAATGTTTTTCTCTCGGCCCAGCTCGATTGCAATTCGGGCGCTGACGTACTTGGCCACGCAGCCCCCAGGGAAACTGACTGGAGTGCGCGAAATCTCC
>CAZTHM010000278.1:0-5417 GCA_964613505.1 uncultured Acidobacteriota bacterium
CGCACCTTGCGCCCATGCTGCTGGGAAAGGAAATAGCAGCAGGGAAGGACTGCCAAGGCCTGTTCGCCCGCGTGCGCGGCCACCGCATGGCCAAGGCAGCGCTGGAGAACGCCGTCTGGGAGGCCGAATCGCGCGTCCAGGGCATCCCGCTGTGGAAGCTGCTGGGCGGCACGCGCCGGGAGATCCCCTGCGGCGTCTCCATCGGCATCCAGGACACGGTCGAGCAGCTTCTGGAAAAGATCTCGACCGAGTTGGCCGCCGGCTACCGGCGCATCAAGGTCAAATGCAAGCCGGGGTGGGACCTGGAAGTCTTCGAGCGCATCCGCGGGAACTGGCCGGAGATCACGTTGAGCTGCGACGCCAACTCCGCCTACACCCTCGAGGACGCGGCGCACCTCAAGAAGTTCGACGCTTTCCGCCTGCTGATGATCGAGCAGCCGCTCTGGTCCGACGATTTCTACTTCCACGCCCGCCTGCAGAAGCTGCTCTCGACCGCCCTCTGCCTGGACGAAGCCATCCGCCACGTCCGCGACGCCGAGGCCGCGCTCGACCTGGGCGCCTGCCGCATCGTCAACATCAAAGTAGGGCGGGTGGGCGGCTTCAGCGAGGCCATCCGCGTGCACGACCTCTGCCGCGCCCGCGGCGTCCCGGTGTGGTGCGGCGGGATGCTGGAATCCGGCGTGGGCCGCGCCCACAACGTCGCGCTTTCCACGCTCGAAGGCTTCAGCCTGCCCGGCGACGTCTCCGCCTCCAAGCGCTATTGGAAAGAAGACATCATCGAGCCCGAGGTCGAGGTCCGTTCGGACGGCATGATCACCGTGCCCGACGGCCCCGGCGCGGGCTACCGCGTCCGCGAGGACTTGGTGGAGCGACTCACGGTGCGCCAGCAGGTTATCCGCCCGGGGCAAAGGAGCCTTTAACCGCAGAGCGCACGGAGGCCTCGCAGAGACTCGCAGAGGTGCCGCGGAATCGCAGGGTTTGATGGTCCCCCCCCAACCCCTTGTGTAGAATCAACGGTTTACGGGGCTTGTACAGTCCAGTACCGATGTTCTAAAGGACTTAGGGGCAAGTACAGTCAAACAAAGCACTTGTGAGCAGCGAGCCGCCAAAGCCAGCGGCTGGGCCTTGCCAGTCACCTGATGACCCGATGACTCGATCACCCGATGGGGCCTCCCCCCTCCCCCCTGGTCGATCTAAGGGAATCAGCGGGTTAGGAGATCCTGGTTGCAAAATCCTTGATGTCAAAGAACTTACGACCTCGGTCCTTGATTCTAAAACCATTATCTTACTGAAATCAACAACTAACTAATAATATCACCTGACAGCCTCAGTTGTCAAGAAAATTCTGGAGGGATGATTACTCGGGGCTCGTTCCGTTTTCGGAACCGAACACTTCCTGCCGGGCGAGGCGGAGCAGTTAGAGTGAAACCATGATTTTCCCACCCTTGTACCTCGAAAACCGCGAGGTACAAGAATGGGGCACCCTCCGGCCAGCGCGAGCATCACGATTTCTCAGTTTGTCGCGGAAAGGCTACGATTTGCGCTGGAACTCTTGTCGAGACTAAGTCTGGACTGCTGCACTCGCTTCCGTGACCAACCGCATGGCCTGGGCACTTCTATACGTGAGTGTCCTCCACAGCCATTCCGCGGGGCCGAACTGGAAGTGCTCCAACCACCACACGCTCAGCGCCAATTGCAAACCATAAATGAGAACGGTGAGAGCCAAGCTCAGGCTCGGTCCGATCTTCCCAACCATTTCCAACCCATAGTGTGAAAAAACCGTTGAGAAGACTAGGGACTGCAACAAATAGTTACTGAGTGCTGTGCGTCCGACTGCGGCGAAAGGTGTAAACCGCACTTGCCAATGGCCCTTCTGCGCAAGGAGAATGACCATGCATGCGTAGGAAAAAGAGAGGGCAGGTGTGCCAACATACCAGAGCAGCCCGCGCCAGAGGGGCGTTTCATAAGGAAGGGTCGGATCAGGCCACTTTCCTGTGATGCTTATGCCGGTGCAGATCAGGCCCAGCGCGAGGGTACGTGGCAGCACTTTGCGAATAAACGGCAAGTGTTCCCGCATGTTTTGGAAGACCCGATGGCGCCCCACCAGGAGGCCGAGCAAAAACAGCGGAAGCGGCCCGCCCAACTCGAACACCCAGTTCTGCACGGAGATGCGCCGCCCCACAAAGATCCCGGCCCGATATGCCACGACTTCCGAATAGCTCCCCCGCGTAAATACTCGCACCCATTCTTCATCTTCGCGCTTCGATTCCGCCTCTCGCTGTGCCGCCAGCCGCGCCGCTTGAGGGTCTGATCGTTGGACCTCGCTGAGCCGTACCTGCACAGCGTGGCGGCCCATGGGAATCAGGAAGCAGACAAGAGCCAAAATCAAGATGATTCTGTCGGGCAATTTGCGGAACAGTAGCAGGACAAATCCCACGACCGCGTAATCGTAGAGGATGTCTCCCTGGTAAAGCAGAACATAGTGCAGCAGACCAAACAGCAGCAGTACCGACAGCCTTCGTGCGTAGAGCGTGACGAAATGTGCACCTCGCGATTCTGCCCGCTGCATTTGCAGCGCAAATCCCAAGCCAAATAAAAAAGAGAACAAAGTCCAGAACTTGCTGTCACACAGGCCAATTGTGAGCCACAATGCGATTCGGTCAAACAGCCCGACCCAGGTTTGGCCTGGCATGTCGAAGTCCCTCATGTTCATCAGAAGGACTCCGAAAAGAGCGAAGCCGCGCAGGACATCGATCATCTTGATGCGCTCGGTTTCTGGGACCGGACCTGCGGGCTGGGCTTGCTGAATTGAAGACGGGACGCCCTCTGCCGCCATGGTTCACCCCTTCGGGACAACAGTGCGGATACTAATTGAGCTGATTGTAACTTTCCGAAAAGCTCAGCCGCTAGCGGAATTAGAGCCGACAAGCACCGAGTGGTCGTTTGACGCCCCTCCATGTGGTTAACCCTGCAAGGATCACGGAAAGGGTGGGGCAACCCATGGGCTATTTCTTCTCCGCCACCGCGTTGTCCTGCTTCTTCAGCAGCTCGATCCCCTCAGCCAGGCTGAGGCCCGGGGGGGCGGGGCGGAAGTCGGTGGTGGACTGCTTTTGCTTTATGCGGATGGTCTTAAACAGGAAGGCCTTGCCGGTGAAGTCCAGGGTCATGCGGGTGGTGACCCATTCACCGTCGGGGAGGAGTGACTGCTCCAGGGTGAAGCGGCCGCCCTCATTGAGGCGGGCGAGCAGGCCCCAGCCGAGCGTGGCGTCTTCGATCAGAGAGGCGTCGATGCGGACGACGCGCAAGTCGCGCGGCTCCACCACCATCGTGCCCTCCATGCCCTTATAGATGATGGTCTCGCGCGAGGGCGGAGCGAAGCTGGGATTGCGGTGGAACTTCAGGCGCACCAGTTCGCCATGCGGCCCGGGCTCGGTTCCGTCGTAGTCATAGAGAAAGGCGTCGGGCAGGGCGCGGACCAGGCGGCGGACCTGCTCGGCATCCTTCTCCTGACGTTCCTTGTGCTTGCGCTGCTCGTCGGGATCCGCCAGCAGCTTCTCGAGGCGGCGGTCGTCCCTGGCGCGCTCCTCGGCGGTGGCCGGCTGGTCGTTGGTGGCGATGAGGCGCGAGACCAGGCCATCGCGCGTATCAATGAGGTCGCGCGTCGTTGAGCTTGAGCCCTCGGGGCCTTCGCGCCGCAGGCGGTAGATGTAGCGTCCCGGCTCTTCTACCTTCTCCAACTCACGGGCGATGACCTTGCGGACGAGCTCCTGCGCGGTTTCGGCGGGGGCGGGAGCGGAGGTCTGGCTGACGGACGAGGAGCCAAGCACCCCCGCGGCCACGAAGGCCAGGAACAGGCGCGGGAATTTCGTTTTTCGACTCATGATTTCCGGGGCTGAAGCCCATTCGAAGGCCGCATCCAACGCGGGGCTAAAGCCCCGCTCTTCCACCGACCTCGAAAGCCGATTCGAATGTTGCGGTCAACTAGAGGTTAGACGAGAATGGGCGCTCCGGTGTTGTCTTTGTGATTAACAAGGTGCCGTTTTGGGCCTGTGGAAAACTCGGGGAAAATCCCCCCCGGGTCAAAAAGCCGATTGCCGCCCGCCTAAAGGTTGGGTATAGTTGCCCATAAGCGATTCTGCCTTCGGGTGTTATGTATTTCGGGTTCCGGAGATAGCATGGTCGCAGAATTCCGGGAGAACTAGATATGTGGAAAACCCGCAGCGAACCTGAGAAGCCACTCACCCCAACGCAGCAACCGCCGGCGCCCGCGGCTCCGGCCATAACCCCCAAGGAGATGCGTCCCATGGAAATGCCGAAGGCGAGCGACAACTTCCGCGCCGACGTGGCGCACATTGGAAAGTCCGTTCTGGTGAAGGGCGAGCTGTCCGGCAGCGAGGACCTGTATCTGGACGGCGAAGTGGAAGGCAGCATCGAGCTGCGCGATCACAGCCTGGTGATCGGCCCGCACGGCAGCGTGCGCGCCCACATCAACGCCCGGGACGTGGTGGTGCACGGCAAGGTGGACGGCAACATCAAGGGCACGGAGCGAGTGGAACTGAAGAAGTCCGCCGTGCTGGTGGGCGACATCTTCACCCAGCGCATCATCATCGAGGACGGCGCGTTCTTCAAGGGCGCCATCGACATCCAGAAGGAAGGGGCGAAGGCCGCAGCCAAGCGGGAAGCGTCGGTGGGAACGGCGGCCGCCGCTTCCGCGCCGGCGTATTCGGCGGCTCCGGCCGCTTCCAGCGCGGCGACGGAAACTCCCGGCTACTCGGCCTCGCCGGCGCAGAAGAAGTATTGAGCTGATCGCGGGCCGCGCGCCAACGCTCTCCGCAGCCAGGTAGACCGGCACGCCACCAGACCGCTTCCATGGCCCAGGACCTCTTCAGGAAGCTCCAGGCGTCGCCCTCTTTCGGGGGCGGAGCCCCCGCACCGCCCGCTTCCACCGAGCGCATCCCGCGGCATTCCACCGGGCTGGGGGAGTTCACCCGCATGCTCGCGGGCCAGGAAGAGATGCGCATCCTCGACCTGGGGCCGACCTCGCCCACCAATATCGCGCGCCTCACCGGACTGGGGCACAAGATCTACAACGAGGACGTGCTGCTGGCTTCGTCTTCTCCCGCCTACGCCGCTCGCACCGAGGAGGGCAAGCCCACCATCAACGTGGACCGTTTTCTGGCGGAGAACCTCACCTACACCACCACGCTGTTCGACGCCGTGCTGTGCTGGGACATCCCCGACTATCTTCCGGAGGCGGTGGTGCGGCCGGCGGTGGAGCGGCTGCTGCGCGTGACCAAGACGGGAGGGGTGCTGCTGAGCTTCTTCCATACCCGGGACGCCGGCCCGGACGCGCCCTACTACCGCTACCACATCGTGGGCGACGATCAGCTGGAGCTGCAGCAGGGCCCGCGCTTCCG
>CAZTHM010000279.1:0-5369 GCA_964613505.1 uncultured Acidobacteriota bacterium
CGCACTTCCAGCCGAACGAGCTATCACGGAATTCCCTGGGGTTGCCTCACCGCAATGACTGCTCGGGCCCATCCGTCAAGTGGTCGCAGAACCACGCGACCGTGCGCTCGATGACCTCGCGCTCCCAGGCAAGAGAGGTGAAGGTGTGGTCGGCGCCGGCAATGATGACCTGCTGCTTGGCCTGAGCGCGCGACGCCCGAAACAAGTCCTCGGCGTGGGAGAGCGGCACGTGAGCGTCCTTTTCGGGATGGATGATCAGCGTGGGGCTCGCGAAGCGCCCGAGAAGTTGCGCGGCGTCGAACTTAGCCGCATCGTCGAGGAAGCGTCGCGACACCTCGCGCGCGTCGTATTCCCAAAGGTCCGACGTGCCCGGCAGCGGCCTCGCGAGAGTTGCAGCAATCTCCCGCAGCACGGCAGGATGCGCCACGGCGCTCCAAAGAACTGCGGCCTTCGCCTTGACGCGATGCGCGATGCAGGCAGCAATGCAGCCTCCGAGCGAGAGTCCGCACAGGCCGACGCGCTCGGCGTCAATTCCCTTCTGGGCGCGGAAGTACTTCACTGCATCTATGGCATCGTTGATCTCACTCGTCAGCGTGACCTCGCGGAATTCGCCCTCCGACTCACCCGAGCCGCCGAAATCGAACCGCAGCGAGGCGATACCAGCCTTCGCCAATGCCCTCGCGCACTTGATAAAAATCCAATGCGACTCCATGCGGTCGCCGGTAAAGCCGTGGAAGAACACGACTCCGGCGAAGCGGCGGCCGCGCCTCCTGGCCTCCGGCCGATGGATCATGCCGCGCAGCAGTTTTCGCCGCCGATTCTCGAACTCGACCATCAGCTCAAACATGCGCTTGCTCAGTTCGGGAGGCGGATTGTGTGAGCCGGCGCGCACGGGCTCACTCGTGCTTATAGGATGCCACCGCGCTCGACAAGTACGCCAGCGAGTCCGGCGCGATGATCCGGTAGTGCACAGCCTTGGGGCTCTTGACCTGCTTGATGGCGATGGAATCACAAAAGATGACGTCGGCGCTTCCCAATACCCGCGGGCTCTCCAGGGGCAAGAGGTATGCGCAAAGCGTGTGCCGGCGCCCCAACGCGGGCGCGAGCAGGGCCTGCGCCGTGCGCAAGAGATTCGCGCTGATCGACACCACGGCGATCACCGACGGCTGCTCGAGCTGGCGGATGCGTTCCACGTGTTCGTCCGCCGAGCTGAACGCGATGGAGAGCATGAGGCCGGCTTTCGGCACCAGCGGTTCCACATCCTCCGCGGCGTACTGCGGAGCCACCACTAAGGCGCCGATGACACGTCCGGGATTCAGCGCCAGATCCTGGCGCGCGCAGCACTCGACCTGCCAGCCCAGTGCCTCGCGAATCTCCGCCTGCAAGAGGCGTTGCAGGCCCGGCTCCTGGTCAACCACGAGGATGTGGTCGGGCGGTTCCGCCAGCAACTGCTCGCGCATTCGTTCGCGGAGCGCCTGCAAGGAATAGCCCCGCTCGCGGGCAGCCTGGATGGTCATGTCGATCAGTTCGTCGAGGCCCTGCGTGCCGCCGGGCCTTTTCTGCTCCGTCAGCGACCGCACCACAACGCGGGTCCCACGCCGCCGCAACAGCCAGGTGCGGCGGACCAAGTCCTGGTAGGCATGGCTGACGGTGTTGTGGTGAATACCCAATCGGCGCGCCAGTTCCCTCACGCTGGGTAATGCTTCACCCGCCTTCAGTTTATTGGTGGCAATTAAGAAGGCGATCTGCTCGGCCAGTTGTTGGCGAAGGGGGACTTCACTTTCTTTGCTGACCCGGATGTCCATGCCGCGAAAGCCCCGCGCGGCCCACCGGAGTGGTGCCGCGGCCCCAAGTGTTGTTGGGCGGTATTCTAACGCATGTCGACCAATGTGACAGCTCAAAAACTGTCACCACCCTCTTTTCTTCAGTGTTCGAAAGCATTAGACTTCTCGGTCAGGGCTCAGACTGAATTCCATTTCGTTCCGGTCCTGCTGCGACAAGGAATGCCGATGGTGGGGCAGCGGTTCACTTCCTATCAAATCCGGGTGCTGGCGATCCTGGCCCTGGTGAATTTTGTGAACTACGTTGACCGGCAAGTCTTGTACCCCCTCTTCCCGCTCATCGAGCGGGACTTCCACTTGACGAACTCTCAGCTCGGGTTGCTGGCCGTGGCCTTCAGTCTGGTTCACGCGGCGGCTTCGCTCCCGCTGGGGCGGCTGGCGGATATCGTCTCTCGAAAGAAGGTCATCAGTTACGCCGTCTTGTTCTGGAGCGGCGCGACGTTTCTGAGTGGCATGGCCGGTTCGTTTCGGACTTTGATGGCAGCGCGTGCTCTGGTGGGCGTGGGCGAGGCCGCCTACTCGCCGGCGGCGACGGCCATGATCACCGCCAGTTTTCCCCGCAGCCTGCGCGCACGGGTCCAGGGTGTTTTTGATGTCGGTATGTTCATCGGCGGGGCCGTCGGGATTGCCCTGGGGGGAATACTGGCGGAGCGCTGGGGTTGGCGCTCAGCCTTCTTCATGGTTGGGATTCCCGGCCTCCTGCTGGCCCTCTCGGTCTTCCGGCTGCCGGAAATCCAGTGCCCGCGCCAGGAAAAATTGGTCCCGGTTTCCGATCTGCTGCGCGTTCCAGCTTACGTCATGGTGCTCGTGAGCGGCTGGTTTACCACTTTCGCCGCGCATTCCTACATCATCTGGGGTCCGATGTTCATCCAGAAATACAAAGGCTTTGGAGTGCGCGAAGCCGGAATCACACTGGGTGGAATTCTGGTCGTCGCGGGAGTTTTGGGAGTCATGACCGGCGCGTCATTTGCTGACCGCCTTTCCAAACGCTTTCCCTGGGGCCGCGTGGTGACGGTCTCCTTCGGCTTCCTCATCTCCGCGCCTTTGCTTCTGTGGGCGTTTCACACGCCGAGCCGGTTAATCGTCTGTTTGGCGTTCTTCGTCGGCTGCTTTTTCATGTCCTGGTACCACGGCCCAGTGACCGCCATCATGCACGACCTCACACCGCCCCGCGCGCACGCTTCGGCCATGGCCATCTACTACTTCTGGGTAAACCTCTGCGCCACCATCCCCGCTGCCTGGGTGATCGGAAAAATCGCGGATCGCTACGGCCTCTTGGCCGGAATGCACACCGCGGTCGCTGCGCAGGTCTGCGGCGGGCTCAGTTTCCTGACCGTCATCTACTTCATCCGGCGTCACGGACTGCGCCACCCCGCCCTGTCGAACTACCAGGCAGAACCCGAGGCCCGAGTGCTTCCGGTTGGCGCCACCGCCACTTCACCGCTTTAGTCCACTGCCTGCACGACTTCGCTCTTCGTGTGACACCCTCGAAACTGTCATGCCCGATGCGGCAGGGGAGCCGACAGCCGTTTATCCTCGCGTGTGAGAGGCTGAGATGGTAGCAGACTTCATAATTGACTTGCTGCTGAACGTCGTCATCACACTGCTCTGGAATTACCTCGAGAGTGGATCTCATGGTAAATGAAACTTTTGGATGGGTATCCGTTCTGGCGGGCCTCGCGATGGGGCTCTACATGGGGCTCAAATTCCAGCGCGAGGACTGGCTGGGGGTTACAGCGCATTTCCCCGCCGGGCGAGGCCCTCAACGGCCTTGAATTGCAGTCCAATTGGAAGTACCGTAAGCGAGATTTCTACCGGTCGGCAATTGAACGCATCCAGTCTCAGGGCATCACGTTGAACGGCTGTTTTGTCCTCGGCCTCGACAGTGACACGGAGGAGGTCTTCGACCTCATCCCGCGCTTCGTCGAAGAAACGGCGCTTTACGACGTGCAGGTCACGGTTCAGACGGCGTTTCCCGGAACACCCCTTTACCGCCGCCTGGCTGCGGAGGGAAGATTGCTCGAACCGCGCAATTGGCGGAAGTGCTCGCTGTTTGACGTGAACTTCCGGCCCCTGCACACAGCTCCGGAGCGGCTGGAGGAGCGATTCCGCGCTCTGGTGGCTGAACTCTATCGCAATGAGGCGCTCATCCGCCGTCACCGCCGCTTCGTGGAAGTCTACGGCGGACGATTCCGCGAAGCGCACGCGCCGGCGCTTGTGGCTTCCTGAAGAAAGCGGCGCCGCAATCATGTCGTAGGGGCACCGGCCCTTCGACTATCGCTCAGGGCGGTGAGCGGAAGTCGAACCGCTTGCCGTGCCCTGTAGGAGGGCTGTGACCCGGGTACAGGGCGGGGCAAGCCCCGCCCCTACAATGGCCCGCCGGCTGACGGGCGCAACGTGTGACCGGTCATCAAAAAAATGCCATCAACAAATCAGGGCAAGAACGACCCGAAGACGATTTTCGGTTGGTGCATGTACGACTGGGCGAACTCCGCCTACGTCACCACAGTGGCCGTGGGGCTTCTACCCTACTATTTTGCCCGCGTGGTGGTCGGGGAAGCAGGCGTGACGCTCGGTGGGACGGTTTACAGCGCCACGACGCTCTGGGGTTTGACCGTCAGCGCCGCGGCGGCGATTGCTTTCGTGTGCGCCCCGGTCCTGGGGGCCATTGCGGATTTTTCCTCCGCCAAGAAACGCTTCCTGCTTTTCTTTGCTTACTCCGGCGCGCTGGCTACCGCACTTCTCTACTTCTCTCAACCGGGAGACGTTTTCAAAACTCTGGCGTTCTTTCTCATCGCCCAGCTCGGATTCATTGGCGGAAATGTTTTCTACGACGCCTTCCTGCCTCAGATTGCGAGCGAAGACCGCATGGACTGGGTTTCGGGAAAGGGTTATGCCTTCGGTTACGTGGGAGGCGGACTGCAATTTGCGGCGGCGCTGGGTCTGGTGGCGGGGCACGAGCGTTTGGGGATTTCGCAGGACCTGGCGGCCCGAATCGGCATCGGGACGGCAGCACTCTGGTGGGCGGGGTTTACCCTGTTTACGGCGAGGCGCCTCCGCGATGCGCCCACTTCGGAATCCTTGGAAGAGAAATATCGCCGATGGCCGAGAGTAGCGGCGTACCTCGCCACGGGAATTTCGCGCACCTGGCGCACCACGCGAAAGGTCAGCCGCTTCCGGCATCTGCTCCTTTATCTCATCGCGTTCATGCTGTACAACGATGGCATCCAGACGGTCATTAACATGGCGACGATCTACGGGGCGGAGGAATTGCATTTCGGCCCGCAGGTGCTGATGCTCACGCTGCTCCTGATTCAGGCCATTGCCAGCGTCGGGGCTCTGGTATTTGGGCGCCTGGCCGGGCGCATTGGCAGCAAGCAAACCATCATGGTCACTCTGGTCCTCTGGTCAGGAGTGGTGGTCTACGCCTATTTCATCCAGACCGCGACGGAATTCTTACTCCTGGGCGCCGTGGTCGGGCTGGTGCTGGGAGGCTCGCAAGCCCTCAGCCGTTCTTTCTATGGTTCC
>CAZTHM010000280.1:0-5347 GCA_964613505.1 uncultured Acidobacteriota bacterium
GGTGACACGAGACGCACAGCCAGGGCGTGTTACTCGCCACCACCTCGTCGAAGCGCCCTTCGAGGAGCATCTTCACCACCTTGCGCGGGGCGTAGTCCATGAAGTTGCCCGTCGGGCAAGAACCGCTGCACACGCCGCATTGAATGCAGGTCCGAAACTTGTCCTCCGCGCCGGCGATTTCGGGGAAAAGCGGGCCGGGGACCTCGGGGATGGGGGGAATTTGGAGTGTCGCCATGGAGAAGCTCCTCGCTGGCTCGTGCGCTGACCATCCAACTCAGGCGGCCGCGGGCTCGCGTGCCGCAAAACTCTTCTCTCCTGTCTCCCAGTGCATGGGCACCAGGAGCTTATCGAGCCCCAGGGATTTCTCTGAAAGGCCCAGGGCCATGCCAATCAGTTGTGTGAAGTAAGGAATGGGAATGGTGACGTCGTCACCGTACCGCTTCTTGATTTTGCCCTGATGCGCTTCGAGGTTGAGCTGGCAGAGCGGGCACACCGTGACCAGGCAATCGGCGTTTTCCCTCTTGGCCTGATTCAGCAAGATGTACACGAGCCGGTGCCCCACTTCCTCGATCGTTCCCGCGAGCGATCCGCCGCAGCAGCGTGCCTTCAGGTCGAACTCCACCAGGTTCGCGCCCACGGCCGGGATGAAGGCATCGAAGGCTTCCAGCGAAAAGCCGGCGCTCAGCGCGTAGGGCCGGGCGATCAGGCAGCCGTAATAGGGCGCCACGTTCCACCCCTTGAGGGGTTTCTTGACCTTGGCTTTCAGGCCTTTCACGCCCACGTCGCGCAAAAGGATTTCGAGAGGATGGAGAATCTCGATTTTGCCTTCGTAGCGCAGGCCGATGGCGGCGAGTGCGGCATCGATCTTCTCCCGCAGGTGGGAATAGCGCGCCAGGTAATCCTTGGTCTTCTTGAGAATCATGTAGCAGGCGGTGCAGGGGGCGACGATTTCCCGGCCCAGTTTCTCCGCCATGGCGAGATTCCGCGCCCCCAGCGCGAAGGCCTGGTACTCGTCCACCGAGATGTAAGTCGTCGCCCCGCAGCAGTTCCAGTCCGGTAATTCCCGCAGCTCCAGGCCGAGCGCGCCAAACACCGCGTAAAGCGAGTCCTGGCAGTGCCGCGCAAAACCGTGCATGCAGCAACCGGGAAAATACGTGTAAGCCATCGAACCCTCTTTCCCGGAACCTCAGGCGGCTTTCCTGACATCCCACGCAGGCGGCGCGGGAGCCCTTTTCACACTTCCCGACCCCGTCTCCACCGCCTCCAACATGCGGCGCAAGTCTTCATTCGCCGCTCGCGGGATGCGCGTCGAGCCCAAGCACAGCCGCCCGCGCTTCCACAACCGCAACCCCAGCGGCCACGACGTAAGTAGCTTCATCGGAGCGGTCTTCAGCAACACCTTTAATACGAGCCAGAACTCATTGTTCCGCCCCGTGCCTTTCAGCATCCGAATGAATTCTTTGGCGAGCACCGGCACTGGGAAGCGGCGCGGATAGATGCCCTCACGAATGGCAATGCGCTTCAGCGCGTACATCACATCGGTAACGCGGATCCCCGCCGGGCAGCGCACCGTGCACTCGTAGCAGGAAGCGCAAAGCCAGATGGCGAAGCTGGTGATGACTTCCTTCTTGAACCCCTCGCGCACCATCCCGATCAGCCGCCGGGGCGTGTAGTCCATATAGACGGAGACTGGGCAGGCGCTGCCGCACGTCCCGCATTGCAGACACGAGAAGATCTTCTCGCCGCCCGGTGTCGCGACCACCTCGGCGGCGAGATCTCGCTCCAGCTCTTTTTCGAACTTAACCTTCTGGAAAAAAGTGGGACGCGCCATCCCTTCGCCTCCCCTCTTCCTGTGGCGGGCCTCAGAAGTGACGACTGAGCAGCAAGCCTCACCCGCGCCGGTCAGACTCGGACATCTTGACCCGCGAAGAGCGACACCTGCTCATTCCCAATCGGCTGCAAAACCTGGGCCATTAGGCAGATTTGGAATCGCGGCTGGGCTGCGCCGGAAGTTGAGAAACCGACTGGCCGCTTTCAGTATTTGTGTACATCGCCGTGGCGAGTTGTGATGAGACCTGCCACAGAAAATCTGGAGGCGTGTTGATATTTGCGACGGGGTATTCTGTGGCAGTTGGCGGTAGTCTGTGCGAAGGTGAAACGTATTCCGTCAGAGGAAACGCGAGCCGAGATTTCACGCTGCGCGAAATCCCACCGGAAGGCGATGGGGTATGCCGCCGCCTAACCGCGCTTCCAGTGGGTGAGCATGGCGAATTCGGGAAACTACTTCTGCCCGGCGTATTGTTCGTAGGCCTGGGCCACTTTGGCCTCGCTCGCGTCGCCATCGTGGATGAGCACGCGATAGCGGAAGGTCAGCGAATCGCCGGGCTTGATCGTAATGCTGCCGTCGCGCTTCTTATCGTTGTAGAAATCGTGCTCGCCAAAAGGATTCACGGCGAAGAGGCCGTAGCCCCGCGCGTGCCAGTAGGTCGGGTGCTTGGGGTTGGAGGGATTGTCGAAGATGGCGATGCCGAGCTGCTTGCCCTCGACCGTGGCGGAGTAATCGACCCAGCTGGCGCGTTTGCCCCAGATATTCTTTTCGCCGACTGCGCCTTCGGAGTTGAGCATCTTCCCCGTCGGCTCTTCCAGCGCCTTCACCAGGCGGATGCCGAAAGTGCCTTCTTTCGTGTCGCCCATTTTGAGCGGGACTTGCAGGGCGTGGATGGTGAACTCGCAATCGATGGTGCGCGTCGAGGCGTCGCCACGGAAAGTATAGGCCTGCGTTTCCTCTCCCATGACTTTTCCATCCGGGCCGACCAGGTTGAAGTGGGCGCGCAGCGAGCCTGCGTCCGCGCCGCTCTTGACCTCTTCGAGCTTCGTCATCACGGTGCGGCCGTTGGGCAGTTGCTCGGAAGATTGATACGTCTTCCCGCCCGCCTGGACGGGCGCCTTCTCTTCAAATTCCGCTTCGCCCCAGAAATCAACTCCGTTGATGTCGCCGTGCGTGTAGTAGAGAGCGCGGTGATGGGGATGGTCTTTGCTTTCGCCCGGAATGTCTTTGCGCATGGGGAAGCCGCGCGTCACCACAATCCCTCCGGCGCTGCGCAGCGGATGCAGGAAAGGCTTGGGAATCTTGGCATCGAAGTAGAATGCCGTAAACGGCTTGCCGCCGATCAGGACGTCAACTTGGTTCCCGTGGTGTTTCAATTCCACGGCCTCGCCGCCGAGAACGGCGGGCACGAAGAGCAAGAAACTGCAAGCGAAAGTCAGGAATGCCGTGTTAAGGCTTAGCATGGAATGTTCACCTCGCAATGAGCCGGGTCTGAACTCCGAATCATCATACTATCATTTCCCGGCAATCGTCGCGGACTTACGGTGTCCACCACGCGGTGATGGCGGAAAAGGCCGTGGGCCGGAGCAAGTCCACGCGAATGCGCCGGGGCGATTTCTCCTCGAAGGCCACTTCCTGGATGATTCCCTTGCCGGGGGCGAGTTTCGGCAGCGCAACCAAGGTCTCCTCCATCGGCAAATCGTCGAAACCATAAACGATACAACGCATCGTATAACCTTCAAGCGTATAAGATGGCAAGGTATCGCGGGGCTGCAGGGTGGCGGTTACCCACCGGCCGGTCACCACGAGCGAGAGCTCTTCGAAGGGGCTGGATTCCTTGCGCAGCGCCGCAAAGGACGGCTTGCGGTTGCCCAGAAGGTCGACCACGCCGTGCACGCGTTGCCGGAGCGCGCCCGTTCCCTTGTCGCCGACGTGGGTGCGGTAATCGTTGTAGTCGAAGAAGATGGCGCCCGCGATGTAATCCAACTCGCGGTAGACGTTGGTATGGCTCTTCAGGATTTCGATGCGGCGCGCGTCGCCGCCCGTGCGGTCGGGCGCGCACTCGCAGTAGCCATACTCGGAAACCACAATCGGCTTGGCCGGGAAGGCGCGGTGAATGGCTTCGGCGTTGGGTCGGACGGAATCGACGCTTCCGCCCTGCCAGGTTTCGAAATACTCATTCCAGGAAACAAAATCCAGTTCCCCCGCGACGTCGCGCTCGGGATGGTTCTGCAGCGAGTTGGACGCATAAGTGAGCAGCCGCGCCGGGTCAAGCTTGCGAGCTTCGGCGGCCATGCGCCGAATGAATTTCTGCGCGGGCGGGTTCTGCCCGTTGACCTCGTTGCACAAGCCCCAGGCGAAGATGCAGGGATGATTGCGGTCGCGCGCGATCATCTCGCGCAGTTGGTCGAGACCGTTCTCCATGATTTCCGCCGAAGGTTGGTCCGTCATGCCGCTGAACGTCTCGGGGCCCCAGGCGGGAACTTCTTCCTGCATTAGAATGCCGTGCCGGTCGCAGTAGTCGAGCACGCGTTTGTCCTGTTGCCAGTGGACGCGCGTGAAGACGCAATTGAGCTCCTTGAGGTCGTTGTGGTCGTGCTCGATCCAAGAGGACGGCTCGGCCATGCCGTAGTCGGGATGGCTCCCCGCCATGCGTTCGACGCCCATCAGGCGCACTGGCTCGCCATTCAGAAAGAACCTGGCGTCTTTCGCCTCGAACTTGCGGACCCCGAAAGTTTCTGTGCAAGTGTGGACGGCTTGGCCATCGCACTGGAGTTCTGCAGACACCCGATAAAGTTTGGGCCGGTCGAAGTGCCAAAGATTCATCCGCTCGACGGAGGCCTGTGCCGCGAGCGTCGCCGCGGAGCCCGGCGCCAAATCGTGCGCCGGAGTTTCCTCCTCCGGGAATCCCGAGTAGCGCAAATCGTCGTCGCTGATGCTGAACCGGACTTTGGCCTTGCGCACAACTTTATCCGCATTGCGGACCACGGCGCGCAGGCTGAGCTCGGTTCGCGCCACACCCTCTTTGAGATCCGATTTTGGATCGTCGAGCCTTGGGACAGCCTCGATTTCGATGCGCTCGATGTAAGTCTGCGGCGTGACGAGCAGGGACACGGGACGGATGATGCCGCCATCGGGCGTCCAGTCAGAGGAGGTTTCCCGCGGCAACATGCGTGTGTTGAAGCGATTGTCCACTTTGACGGTGACGGCGTTCAGGGGTCCGAATTGGATGGCATCGCTGATATCGAAAGTAAACGCCGTGTAACCTTTGCGCAGATGTTCGCCGACCTGTTTCTCGTTCACCCACACCGTGGCGCTGTGGGTCACCGCCTCGAACTCGATGCGCACAGTCTTCTCGGCCCAGGCGGCGGGCGCCTGGAAGTAGGTCCGGTAATACGCGGTTCCGTGGAAGTCCGCGGATTCTTCCGACGTTTGCCAGGTGTGCGGCACGGCGACTTTGGCCCAGGAGCCGGAGTCGAGTTCCGGCGGCGAGCCTTGGAGTTCCTTGCCACTGCTCTC
>CAZTHM010000281.1:0-5341 GCA_964613505.1 uncultured Acidobacteriota bacterium
AAGGAGGACGATGCCTCTTCCGAAAGACTGGCGCGCGTTTATCGAATCGCTCAACTCCAGCGGGGTTGAGTATCTGATAGTGGGCGCTGTCGCATTGGCCCACCACGGGTTTCCCCGCTATACGGGTGATATCGACATCCTTGTCCGCAACTCCCCCGAGAACGCCCAACGCCTGGAGGGCGTGCTCCAAGGCTTCGGCTTCGGCGAGCTCGGCTTGAAGGCCGCGGACTTTATCGATTCCTACCAGGTAATCCAACTCGGTCTGCCACCGAACCGCATCGACCTTCTCACTTCCATAACCGGCGTGCCTTTCGAAGAAGCTTGGGCGGGAAGAATCGAAGTGGCACTCGAAGGAACACGGGTGAGTTTGATCGGCCGCCAGGCGCTCATCCAAAACAAGAGAGCCACCCGCCGACCTCAGGACTTGGCCGACCTCGCCGCCCTCGGCGAGGGACCGGAAGGCAAGTAGGGGTTGCGCAGCACCGTAGAGCTGAACTGCCGCTTTTCGTTCCCCAACGTTAAGAGCCGTCCGTCGGCTGACGGATTTCAAAACAACTCTACGCCACCTCGCTACTGTGCATATGGCCTGACTGCTTCCAGAAAGAAATCTCCATACTTCTGGACGAACTTTTCGCCTATTCCACGGATGGCGAGCAAGGTTTCTGGGGTGGTCGGCTTTGACTTCGCCATCTCCCTTAGTACTGTGTCGTGGCAAATTGTATAGGCTGGCAACCCTGTGGCAACCGCAACCTTGAGCCGCAACTGCCTGAGCGCTTCGAATAATTCCTGTTCTTCTTCAGTCAGTTGGATTATCTCCTTGTCCGCTAGTTTTTCCACAAACGGCACATCAATATCGCCTTTGCCCGATAGGAATTCTTGACCCTTTGGCGTCACTTTCAGTATGGGCATGTTCTCATACTGCGAGACCATTTCTACTGCCAACAAACCGCGTTCGAGTAAAACGTCAATGACTGTGCGCAGGTAGTCGCTGGTCAGAGTTGGGAGTATCCCGTAGCTGGCGAGTTGATGAAGGTTGTGCTCAATGAAGAAAGTGGATTTCGCACCCCTCAGTATCCCTATCGTTTTGCTCCTTCCGAGAGATACCGGGGCTTCGCTGACACAATACAACACCGTTTTGGCAAGCGCGTGCTCAAGGTCTCGGATTATCTGCTGCATCTGAGGTTGCATCGGGTATGTCCCTCCATGCGAGACGCTGCGCGGAGTATACACCTGCCCGCCCAACTCATGTTTATGCTGACTTGGATGAAACCGGTCCTGGCCAGCCTAACATGAAGCCGCCAGCGGCGACCCGGGGCGGCGCTACGGCCGTCCATTTGTGCTAATCTGTTACGCACGCTGGACGGGCTTTTATGAAGAGGGATCTGGAAGCGCTTTCCCACCAGAACTTCGATCTTGTGGTGATGGGCGGCGGCATCAACGGCGCAGCGACGGCGCGCGAAGCGGCGCTGCGCGGGCTGAAGGTGGCGCTGGTTGAATCCCAGGATTTTTCCAGCGGCACTTCCAGCCGCTCGTCCAAGCTCATCCACGGCGGGCTGCGTTACCTCGAGCAAATGGATTTCGCGCTCGTGCACGAATCGCGCACTGAGCGGCGCCGGTTGCGCGAGCTTGCGCCTCACCTGGCGCGCCCGCTGCCGTTCCTGCTGCCGATTTATCCCGGCGACCCTTATTATCCTCTCAAGATCCGCCTCGGACTGACGCTCTACGACCTGCTCGGAAACCTGGGGCGCGCGGACCGCCATCGCATGCTCGCTCCCGATGAGGCCACGCGTGCGGTCCCAGCGCTCCAGCGCGAAGGCCTGCGCGCCGCCGCGGTCTATCACGACTCGGAGACTGACGACGCGCGCCTGACCTTGGAATTCGTTCTCGACGCCGCCGAGCACGGCGCGGTGGTGGCAAACTACACCGAAATCAGCGCTCTTTCCCTCTCGACGCCCTCCGGCTCTCATCTGGGCACGGTGATGAGCGCCGAAGTTTACGACCGCCTCTCGGGCCGGCGATACGAGATCTCGTCGCGCTACTGGGTCAACGCGACGGGCCCTTGGGTGGACCACGTCCGCGCGCTCGTGCCCGGGTTCGACGGGTCAAAAACCCTGCGCCTGACCAAGGGAACACACATCATCGTTCCGGGCGTGACCGGCAGTTACGCGCTGTTCGCCGCGATTCGGCACAGCGACCGGATATTTCTCATGATTCCCTGGCACGGTTACGCGCTGCTCGGAACCACCGACACCGATTTCGATGGCGACCCGGCCAGCGTCCAGCCCGACCAGGCCGACGTCGAATACCTGCTGGACGCCGCCAACCGCGTGCTCCGCGAGCCGCTCAAATCGAGCGACGTCGTGGGGAGCTTCGCCGGGTTGCGCGCCCTGGTTATGGAGCCGGGACGCAGCCCTTCCGCCAACACGCGCGAGCACCGCTTTCATCGCGATCCCTGGGCCGCGAATTTCCTTTCCATCTGCGGGGGCAAGCTCACCACGGCGCGCGCCCTGGGCGAGAAACTGGTGGACGGCGTCGTGGCCGACTTGCGCATCGGCGCGCGAGCCGCAGGGCATCCCTCGCGCCACGCGCCCCTGCCCGGCGGCCACACCGGCCCCTTCGAGGTCTTTGTGAAATCCTCCACCGAGCGCGCCGCCTCCGAGTTCCACCTGCCACGCACGGTGGCCGAGCGCATCGTGCGCACCTACGGCAGCCGCTGGCCGCTGGTGCTCGGACCTCTGCGCGAGGAAAAACATCTGGCCGAACCCTTGCCGGGCCTGCCCACGCTGCTCGCCGGGGAAGTGGACTTTGCCATCCGGCAGGAGATGGCGGTGGACCTGGAGGATTTCCTGCTGCGCCGCTCCGGCCTGAATTGGGCGGCGTGCACGCTCCGTGAAGGCGCGCCCGCGGTGGCGAAGATCTTCGCCCGCCGGTTCGGCTGGACGGCCGACCGGCTCCAGGCCGCTCTCACGGCGTTCTCGCGCTGCGCCCAAGCCGGCGTTCGCGAGTAAAAACAATTATGAATTATGAATGCTGAATTATGAATTTCTAACTGTAATGTTAGAGCGTTTGTAAAAGAATTCAACGTTTGCTTTTCCCAATTCATCATTCATAATTCATCATTCATAATTGTGCGGTGGAACTTTGGCGCCGACTCTGCGTATTATTGAATAGAGCTCGACTGGGGAAGAGAGGCGACCGCCATGGCGAAGTTTCTCCTCTGGTGCATCCTGCTGGTTCTGTGCTGGCCGCTGGCGCTGCTGGCGCTGGTGTTGTATCCGCTGGTCTGGATTCTGCTGCTGCCGTTCCGCATCCTGGGGATTGCGGTTGAGGGAGTTCTCGAGCTGCTGCGGGCGGTGATCATGTTCCCCGCACGGCTGCTGGGCGCGCCCCATCGCGCCTGAGCAGCCGCGGAGGGGCGAAGCGAGGCCCGGCATTCAGCAACTCAATGTCCGCAGGGCCGGCGAACCAGCGCGCGAAACAGACTCGGTGAAAATCGCGAAGAAGTACGTCATAACGGGAAGAGTTCAGGGCGTGGGTTACCGCTTTTTTGCCGAGCGCGTCGCGAACCAGCTCGGTCTCTCCGGGTATGTCAGAAACCTTGCGGATGGGAACGTCGAAGCCTACGCCATCGGCGATGAAGTCTCCCTGCAAGAATTTCGCCGTCATCTCGCCGAAGGCCCCCTCGGCGCGCGCGTGCGCGGGGTCGAGGAATCCGAAGCGGCGATCATCAGTCGCTACAAACAATTTGTGATTGAAGGAATGTGGTAAGAAGATTGATTCATTGGTTCATTGGTTCATTGGTTCATTGGTTCATTGGTTCATTTTTCCGATTGAAAAATCGTGTGAAAATCTGTGATGCAATGCGCAGTTCAATGATTCAATGGATCAATGGACCAATGATTCAATGAGTCAATGGCTCAATTCTCAGGAGGAATTGTGGAAGGACTAAAGAGGTACATTCGCGAAGTGCCGGACTGGCCCAAGCCGGGAATCCTTTTTTACGACATCACGACGCTGCTTAAAGACCCGGTCGGGTTGCATCATGGCGTGGACGCGCTGGCCAATCACTATGTGGGCCGGCTGATTGACCGCGTGGTGGGCGTGGAGGCGCGCGGCTTCATTTTTGCCCCCATGGTTGCGTATCGCTTGAACGCCGGATTTGTGCCCGTACGAAAGCCCAAGAAACTTCCCGCCGAAACCGCCCAGGCGAGTTATAGCCTCGAGTACGGCAAAGACGCGCTCGAGATGCATCGCGACGCCATCAGCCCGGGTCAGGAAGTTCTGATCATCGACGATCTGCTGGCCACCGGCGGAACGGCAGCCGCCACTGCGGGGTTGGTCGAGTCGCTGGGAGGCCGCGTGGCGGGCCTGGGGTTCTTGATCGAGCTGAATTTCCTCAAGGGGCGCGAGAAGCTCGCCAAATACGACGTGCATTCCGTACTGAGGTATGACAAGTAATCGCGCTCTTCTGTAGCGCCGGTCTACAGCTTATCCCACTCGTCCTTGTCAATTCCCGCCTGCCGGAGAATGCGAGTCATCAGTCCAATTCCGATGTCTCCTCGGTGCGGGTTAGGAACGGTTAAGGTCAAGCCACCTTTGATCATAAACTGATGCTTCCCACCCGAATAAGGGCCCTTGAATCCAAGCTGTTTCAGGTAGCGGATCAAATCCTGTCGCTTGATGGGACCCAGGCGAGGCATTATGCGGTTTCTTTAATCACCAACTCGATTCCTTCCACAACGGGCAACGGCAGATTCCGGGAAACTCGCATCAGAATCCATTCCTCGAGAACCTCCTCCAGTTCTTCCCGGCACTTTTCCAGCTTGTCGGCATTAGCGTACACCCCATCGAAGCTGGGTATCTCCCCGTAGAAGGAACCATCTTCTGGCAGTATTTCGTATTTTGCCTGGCCCATCGCTGCCTGGATGTAGTTTCTCAGCATCTTAGATACCTCATTATTTCTGATTTCTATTATCAGGCCAAAGGGGAGTTGTAATCCATACATTCTGACTTCTGTCTTCTGACTCTCCGATTTCTGGAGTCCGATGGACTCCATCGGAGTCCGTAGATCGGACCTGTCTTCTTACTCCTGCCCTTCCACCAGCGCGATTTCCTCCGCCGCAAGTGCCCGCCGATGATCCAAACAATATCGGCGTCGACCTTCACCTGCTGGACGAAATTGGAAGAGAGGGCCCTAGGTCTTTTTCGGGAAGTCAGGAGTCAGAAGTTTCTCACCCGCTCGCGCCAGTCTACAGCTTTTCCCACTCGTCCTTGTCAATTCCCGCTTGCCGGAGAATGCGAGTCATCAGTCCAATTCCGATGTCTCCTCGGTGCGGGTTAG
>CAZTHM010000282.1:0-5340 GCA_964613505.1 uncultured Acidobacteriota bacterium
TGGAGTTGCGCGAACATAAGTTTGTCGATTCCCTGCGCGACCACCACGGCACAGTACTGAGTATGACTTTCTCGCGCGACAGCAAGAAGGTGGTGACGGCCTGCGAGGATGGCAAGATTCGTGTCTGGTCGGTCGGCGACTGGAAACTCTTGCAGACCCTCTCCGGCCACCAAGGCCCGGTGCACTGGGCGGAATTTTCCGCCGATGGAAATTGGATTGTTTCGGCGGGCGAAGATAACTCGGCGCGGATCTGGTCCGCCGCGGACGGCAGCCCCATCCAAACTCTTTCCGAAAGCCGCGAGCCGCTGCGCACCATCGCTTTCTCACCCAATGGCGAATACGTCGCCGCCTCGGGAGATCAAACCATTCTGGTTTGGCAACGGACGGTGGGAGGACAGTAAGCAGTAGGCAGAAGGCAGTTGTCAGTTGCCGGTTGTCACGACGAAGCGGCCAGCCCCTTCTAGTGAGAATCCCCACCAAATGCGCCGTGTGGTGCGAGTCCCAAGCAGTGGCGGCTTAAAGCCGCCAGCTTGACCAGGCAAACTCGCCACCACGAGGTCAAATCGGCCCACGACGGCGCAAATTGCGAATGTATGTTAGAATTTTTGTTCAGCCAATCGCGGTCCGGATTGTCGCGGAGTCTCAGCCCTTATGCCGAAAGTCGGAATGGTCAGCCTGGGCTGTCCGAAAAACCTTGTGGATAGTGAAGTGATGCTGGGGATTCTCGCCCGGCAGGGTTACGAGCTGACTCCCCGCGCCGAGGACGCCGACATTCTGATTGTCAATACGTGCAGTTTTATCGAGCCCGCCAAGCGCGAATCCATCGAAACCATTCTGGAAATGGCCGAGCACAAGAAATCTGGATCGGCCAAGAAGCTGGTCGTCGCGGGCTGTCTGGTGGAACGCTACCGCCAAGATATCCTGAAGGAAATCCCCGAGGTTGATTTCGTCATTGGGACCAACGAACTGGAACGCGTGCTGGAGGCGTGTTCGCCTGATACGGCACGGCGCAGTTTGGATGAAGCTGCCGCCCCCTACCTCTATCACGAATATACGCCGCGCGTCCGGGCAACGCCTTCGTACTCCGCCTACATCAAGATCGCCGAAGGTTGCGATCACCCGTGTTCCTTCTGCGTGATTCCTCAGATGCGGGGCAAGTTCCGCTCGCGGCGGTTCGAGAGTGTCGTGCGCGAGGCGGAGAGCCTGGCGCGAGAAGGCGTTCGGGAAATCACTCTGATCGGCCAGGACACCACCAGCTACGGCGAGGACCTCGGCCTGCGCGATGGGCTGGCGGCGTTGTTGCGCGCCTTGGGGAACATTCCGGAACTGGTCTGGATCCGCGCGCTCTATTACTACCCCAACCGTTTGACCGAGGCACTGATCCAAGCTATTGCTGAAACCCCGAAGGTCTGCAAATACTTCGACATTCCGCTTCAGCACGCGAGCGCGCCAGTATTGAAAGCCATGCGGCGGGGAGCGAGCGGCGAGCATTTCCTCAAGATGCTCGGGAAGATTCGCGCCGCGATTCCAAACGCCACACTACGGACCTCGATGATTGTGGGTTTCCCAGGAGAGACCGAAGAAGATTTCCAGGCCCTTTTGGATTTTGTCGCGAAGTTCGATCACCTCGGCGTCTTTCTCTATTCGAACGAAGGAACCAGCGCCTCCTACGGCCTCGAGAATCCAGTTCCGGCGCGAACCGCCCAGCAGCGCCAGAGAAAACTGATGTCGCTCCAGCGCCAGCTATCGCGGCGCCGGCTGGGGACTCTGGTGGGAAAATCATTTCCGGTGCTGGTCGAAGGGCGCTCGCCGGAAACGGACCTGCTTTTCCGTGGCCGGTTGGAATCGCAAGCTCCGGAAATCGACGGCCAGGTTTTGATCAACGACTTCGACGGAGCGGAACCGCAGGCGGGCGAGTTCCGCTGGGCCACCATCACGGAATCGGCTGACTACGACCTGGTGGCGCGGGTGGAAGCTCGGGTTTTTGCCGAGCGGACTCCCGCGGAGGCCTCGACGATTTCGTCTTCTTTGATCCAGATTCAGCCGCCGCCTCAGCCGATTGTGGACAGTGGCCATGCGCTGCCCCTTGTGTGAACGTGAGACGACGAGGAAAGGCAATCCGTACCGGCCTTTCTGCAGTGAACGCGGCAAGCTGATCGACCTGGATAACTGACTCTCGGGGCGGTACAGGATTCACGCCGCCGCCGACGCCGCGGAGGCGCCCATGGAAGGTTCGACAGCTCCGCAAGCCGCCGAGGAGGATCGTGGCTGAGCAGTCGCGCGGCGCAGCGGCTTGGATTGCGACCTGTGGCGGTGTTGGCTATTTCCCGATCGCGCCCGGCACCGCGGGTTCCGCGGTGGGACTGGTTCTGGTTGTCGCGTTGGGTCGAGCGCCGCTGGCGCAGCCCTGGCGTTCGAGCCTGTTAGCCTTCGTCGTGCTCGGGCTTTTCTTCTTGGGGGTCTGGGCGGCCGGGGTCACCGAGAAGCATTTCGGGCAAATCGATCCCGGCCCGGTTGTCATTGACGAGGTGGTGGGACAACTTCTCACCTTCCTCCTCTGGCCGGACGCCTCATGGAAGTGGCTCGTGGCGGGGTTTGTGCTCTTCCGGATCTTCGATGTGATCAAACCCTTCCCCGCGCGCCAGGCGGAACGATTGCCGAGAGGCTGGGGCATCATGACGGATGACGTCGTGGCCGGCTTATATGGTTTTGTGGTGGTCTCAGTTTTGGGTTATTGGCTCAGGTAATTCTGCCGGAGAAGTACAGCGGATCAGTTCATGGATCGAGGAACAAAAAGCAAACCGCACATCGAGGGAGTGACGCCCCGCGCCGCGATTTCGGGGGGGGAGATTGCGATTCACGGCCGCGGGTTCACTTCCAACGGGAGCACCCGGCCAGTGGTCCGATTCGGCCAGCAGATGGCGAGTATTCTACTGAGTTCCTCCAACCGCCTGGTGGTTCAAGTTCCGGAAGATGTGGCGAGCGGCGATCTCACCGTGCACACCGGCCATGGCGTCAGCGAGGCGGTTGCCGTAGCCGTGGGAATCACACTCACCGAAAACCTCCACCCGGTCGCTAATCCTGCCGTCGATGCCGCCGGAAACATTTTCAGCACCTTTAGTGGCAATCGCGGGCAGAAGGTTCCGGTCTCCGTGTTCAAGGTCACCCGCAACCACGTTGTGCAATCCTTCTTAAACGACCTGCTGAATCCTACCGGCCTGGCGTTCGACCGCGATGGAGTGCTCTACATTTCGAGCCGCGCCGAGGGAACCATTTATCAGGCCACTCCCGACGGCCAGCGCTCCGTTTATGCCGAAGGCATGGGAATCGCGACGGGCATCGCCTTCGACCGGCACGAAAATCTTTATGTCGGCGACCGCATCGGCACGATCTTCAAAATCAGCCGGGACCGGCAGATTTTCGTTTTCGCCACGATGGAACCCAGCATCGCCGCCTTTCACCTTGCCTTTGGGCCCAGCGGAGATCTCTTCGTCACTGGCCCCACGACTTCAAGTTTCGATCACGTTTACCGTGTCTCGCCCGCCGGAGTGGTTACTTCTTTCTATCGCGGCCTGGGACGCCCGCAGGGTTTGGCCTTCGATGCTCAGGGGAACCTCTATGTCGCGGGATCGCTGGCGGGCCGGCGTGGCGTAGTGCGATTCTCACCCGACGCCAAGCCCGAGCTGGCGATTTCAGGTAGCGGGATTGTGGGCCTGGCTTTTACGCCCCACCGGTCGTTGGTCCTGGCCACGAACAACTCGCTGATCGAGTTGTTCCTCGACATCCAGGGCAAGCCCCTAATACAGTGACAAGTGACAAGTGACGAGTGACAAGTGGCAAGTGGCGAGTGGCAAGTGGCGAGTGACAAGTGACGAGTGAGAAGCAAGAATCCAGAAGCAAGAAGTCAGAAGAAAGGGTGGATGGTGTGCGATTCCGCGCGATCAATTTGTATCCAGGATGCTGAGGGTTCGGTATTCTGAATTCTGAATTCTGCCTCCCGGCTTCTGGCTCTTTTCTTGTCACTCGTCACTCGCCACTCGTCACTGATCTTCAATGGACGCGGAAATCATCGCCGTCGGCTCCGAGCTCCTCACCCCTTTCAGGCAGGACACCAACTCGCTCTTTCTCACCGATAAACTGAATTCGCTCGGAATGGAGGTGAGGATCAAAACCATCGTCGGTGATGATGCCGAACGCTTGGCGGAAGTTTTCCGCGCCGCTTTGAGTCGTTCGCAGCTCATCATCCTGATCGGCGGCCTCGGGCCCACCGAGGACGACGTGAACCGGCAGGTAGTCGCGGACGTTCTCGGGAGGCCGCTGCACGAAGTCGCGGAGATCCGGCGCCGCATCGAGAGCCGGTTCGCGCGGCTGGGCCGTGCCATGCCGGCAAACAATTTGCGCCAAGCGCTCGTTCCCGAAGGCGCCGATTGGCTCGAGAACAGGCAAGGGACCGCGCCGGGACTCTGGATCGAACACGACGGCATCCTGATCGTTCTCCTTCCCGGCCCGCCCCGCGAGTTAGAGGCGATGTTTGAATCCGCCTGCGTGCCGCGCCTGTCGCGGCTGGGATTAGCCTTGTTCCTTCGCAGCCGGGTGTACAAGGTGGTGGGCCTGCCCGAGTCGGAAGTGGACCAGCGCATCGCCCCGATCTACAAGGAATATTCGAACCCCTCGACCACGATCCTGGCGGTGTCCGGAGTGATTGAGGTCCACCTGCGCGCGCGCGCCAGCAGTGAGGCGGACGCCACGGCGCTTTTGAATAACCTGGGCGACAAGATTGAAGCGGCCCTCGGCGACTACGTTTTTTCTTCGGGAGGAGAAACGCTGGAAGAGATTGTCGGCATGTACCTGGTGATGCGACAGAAGACCATTGCCGTGGCGGAGAGTTGCAGCGGCGGCCTCTTGAGCGAGCGCTTGACACGCGTCCCCGGAAGCTCGAGCTACTTTTTGGGCGGAGCAGTCTGCTATTCGAACGGGCTGAAAACCAAACTCGCGGGCGTCTCGCCGGACATGATTCAGGCAAACGGCGCGGTGTCCAAATCCGTCGCGCAGGCGCTGGCGGAAGGAATTCGCGTGCGCACGGGCGCTTCGATCGGGGTCGGCGTCACCGGAATTGCGGGTCCGGGGGGAGGAACCACAGAGAAACCCGTCGGGCTGGTCTTCATCGCGCTGGCGGACGACCGCGGCACCCAGATCCGCGAATTCCGCTTCCCCGGCGATCGCGACCGAATCCGTAACTGGGCAACGACGGCGGCGCTCGAAATCATCCGGCGCAGAATTAGGGATTAGCAGTTTGTTGAAAAATGCACTTAGTTCGCATCGTTGAATCGTTTTCGCGCA
>CAZTHM010000283.1:0-5324 GCA_964613505.1 uncultured Acidobacteriota bacterium
TTGGTCGCCGGCCCAACGCGGGCTTCGACATCGTCTGTGACGGGAGCGGGGTCTCCCTCCTCGGCGTCTGCCCTGGGAGACAGATCCCCGCCCCCAACCTTACCACCCGCCCGTCAACACGTCCAGGGCGGCCACCCAGTCAACGGCCAGCCTGGACGACTTCGAGTGTACCAATTCCGAATCAACACAAGATCCCGCCAAGCCACTGCGGTTTTCTTGACTTCTTTCTAACCTGCCCCGTAGAATCAATTGTTTAGCCATCGCGCGGCGAAGCGAGCTGTTTAGTGCCACTACGCTTTCACAACACGCTTTCCGGACGAGTGGAAGACTTCCAACCGCTCGAGCCCAACAAAGTCCGCATGTACACCTGCGGCCTGACGGTGTACGACTACGCCCACATCGGCAACTACCGGACGTTTGTTTTTCAGGACATCCTGCGGCGCTTCCTGAAGTATCGCGGCTACGAAGTTCGGCACGTGATGAACCTGACGGATATCGACGACAAAACCATTCGCGGTTCGCAAGCCGCCGGCCTTTCGTTGCGCGACTACACGGCCAAGTTCATTCAGGCCTTCGAGGTGGATGCACAACTGCTCAACCTCGAGACTCCTGAAATCGTCGTACGCGCCACCGACCATATTGACGACATGGTGAAGCTCATCCAGACGCTCGAAGCGAAGGGCTTTGCCTACACAACCGACGGCTCGGTGTACTTCCGCGTGGGGAATTTTCCCGGTTACGGCAAGCTTTCGAAAATCGATCTCGACGGGATGCGGGCCGGCGCGCGAGTGGACTCGGACGAATACGACAAGGCCAATGTCCGCGACTTCGTTCTCTGGAAGGCCGCCAAAGAGGGTGAGCCTGCGTGGGACACGCCAATCGGCCGCGGCCGCCCCGGCTGGCACATCGAGTGTTCCGTGATGTCGATGCGGTATCTCGGCGAGACGTTCGACATTCACTCCGGCGGCAGCGACCTGGTTTTCCCCCACCACGAAAACGAAATCGCGCAGAGCGAAGCCGCCACCGGCAAACCCTTCGTCAGATACTGGCTGCACGCCGAGCACCTGATCGTGAACGGCGAGAAGATGTCGAAGTCGCTCGGCAACTTTTTCACGTTGCGCGACCTGATCGCCAAGGGCTACAAGCCGACGGCCATCCGCTATCTGCTCGCCTCGGTACCGCACCGCCGGCAGCTCAATTTCACATTCGACGGTTTGCACCAGGCGCAGCAGTCCATCGACCGGCTGCGCAATTTCCGCTACCGGCTGACGATGGAAAAATTCCCCACCGGAGAAAACAGCGAATTGCAGGAGCGCGCGCAGTCGGCAGTCAAGAAATTCGAAGAGGCTCTCGACGACAACTTGAATACCGCGGAAGCGCTGGCGGCGATCTTCGATTTGGTCCGCGACGCCAACACGGCCATGGACCGCGGCGAGTTCCGCGAGGGCGACTGTCCCGCCTTCCTCGATGCGCTTGAGCGCTGGGACCGCATCTTCGCGGTGCTCGATGATAACGATCACGAGAAACTTCGGCGACTTGGATTCATCAAGGACGCCAAAATTGAAATAACAGGTGTGTCGAACAAAGTGGAAGCGGGTACTGCCGAAGTTCAAATCGGCAACGGCTACACCTCGGCGGTGTTGACAGAATCCCTGGGCGATGAAGAAATCGAAAAGCGCATTGCCGACCGCAACGCCGCCCGCCGCCGGGGCGACTTCGCGAGCGCCGACAAAATCCGTGACGAACTATTGAACGCCGGGGTTATACTGGAAGATACGAAGGCCGGAACGCGCTGGAAGAGGAAGTAGCCGATGGATTCCGCTGCGGGGCCTGGGCAACGGTCCGGCAATCCCCGCGATGGAGGCCCTGAGTGACGCTGCAGGAGATTGAGCAAGGCCTCAAGTTACATGAGGAACGGTTCGCCCGCATCGACGCGGAGCACGAGGAACGATTCAAGCGCATCGAAGACAACCTGGTCGTCCAGGGCGAGATTCTCAACCGCATCGATCAGAGGCTTGACCGCATGGCTGCAAGGGTTGAGGGTCACGACCAGCAGCTCACTCTTCTGCAGTCGGCAGGGACCTCTCTGAATTCAGCCGTCCGGAATCTGAGTTCGACCGTCGAGAATCTGAGTTCGACCGTTGAGGCCCAGGGGCAACAACTCACCCTGATGCAGTCCGCGATGACCTCTCTCTTCCAGCGTATGGACGCCTTTATCCAGGGACTGGAGCGCGGGAACGGGAATACCCCTGCGGGAGGCCCGCGTTGATCCTACGAACAAGATGGATAGCCGGAACGCGTTGGAAACGGAAGTAATCATGACTGCTTTTATCCTACGCTTCAATCTTCCCTTGCTGGCTCGCCCCAACCTCTTTGGCGGCGACTGACGCTCCTCTGGTGTTTCTTCCCGATCAAAATTCACCCGCCTGGTGAGTAGACCTTAAGACAGGCAGAGGAGCAAAACCATGGAAAAACATCCCCAGATCAGAACGGCACTACCCGGGCCGGAAGCCCAGCGCATCCTGGCCCTGGACCATCAGTTTGTCTCGCCGTCCTACACTCGCGACTATCCGCTGGTGGCGCGGCGCGGAGAAGGCATGATGATCGAGGACGTGGACGGCAACGTGTTCCTCGATTTCAGCGCCGGAATCGCCGTGGTATCCACCGGGCATTGCCATCCTGACGTAGTGCGGGCGATTCAGCAGCAAGCCGCCACGCTCATCCACATGTCGGGAACGGACTTTTATTATCCGCTGCTGGCACAGCTCGCCGAAAAACTCGCCGCGATCGCGCCGGGCAATTTCCCCAAGCGCGTTTACTTCGGCAACTCCGGCACGGAAGCGATGGAAGCCGCCATGAAGATGGCGCGCTACCACACGCGGCGGCACCGCTTCATTGCTTTCTTGAACAGCTTTCACGGGCGGACTTTCGGATCGCTGTCGCTGACCGCCTCGAAGGCCGTGCAGCGCAACGGATTCGGCCCGCTGCTGCCCGGCGTTTCCCACGTGCCTTACCCCAATCCCTATCGCTGCGCGTTCGGTCATGGCGCGGGCGATTGCCACTGCGATCCCATCAATTACATCGAGAAACTTTTCAAGACCTCGGTTCCGCCCGAGGAGGTTGCAGCCATCGCGGTCGAGCCGATCCAGGGCGAAGGCGGCTACGTTATTCCGCCGCGCAATTTCCTGGCGCGACTGCGTGAGCTGGCCGACAAGCACGGCATCCTCCTGATCTTCGACGAAGTGCAGTGCGGGATGGGCCGCACCGGCAAGATGTGGGCTTGCGATCACTTCGGCGTCGCGCCCGACATCCTGATTACCGCCAAAGGCATCGCCTCGGGTCTTCCACTCGGCGTCACGATCGCACGCGCCGAGGTGATGAACTGGGGCCCCGGCGCACACGCTTCGACGTTCGGCGGCAACCCCGTGGCCTGCGCCGCTGCGATGGAAACGATCCGCTTGCTGGAAGAAAAATACATCGCGAACGCCGCTAAGATGGGTGAGTACATCCTGGGACGCATCGCGAACTGGCGGGAGAAACACCCCATCGTCGGAGACATTCGCGGGCTGGGGCTGATGGTGGGGATCGAACTGGTCAAAAACCAGCAGACGCGCGAACCCAACGCGGACGCGCGCAAGCAGATCATCCAGCGCGCCTTCGAACAAGGTGTGCTGGTCCTGGGCTGCGGCGAGAGCACGGTGCGCTTCATGCCCCCGCTGCTCGTCGAACGAGACCAGATTGATTTCGCGCTGGGCGTACTGGAACGTTGCATAACGGAAGTTGAACGATGAACTATGAACGATGAACTGAAACAAGCTTGGGCCAGTTCAGCAGTCATCGTTCCGTGTTCATCGTTTCAGAGTCCCGATGTCCTTAATCGCTCGCCTCATTTATCGCGCGCTGGTCTGGAAGGAGCGTCAGCGCGCCGCGAGAGCGAAGCGGTCGAAAGTCGCGGAAAAGGCGGGCAGCCGGCCAGAGCATCTGAAAACCGGCGAGCGCGGCGAGACACTCGCTTATTGGTTTCTCCGCCAGGCGGGATATATCATCGTGGCCCGCAATCGGCGCGCGCGTTCCGGCGCAGGGGAATTGGACCTGGTGGGCTGGGACGGGCCGGTCCTGGCATTTGTGGAAGTCAAGACGCGAACTTCCGCGGAAGCCGGTTCCCCGGAAGAGGCGGTAACCCGAAGCAAGCAGAAGCGGGTGGTCAGGGCAGCCAAAGAATACCTGCGCCGGCTGCGCCAAAAGCCCGTGACCTATCGGTTCGATATTGTGAGTGTCTTCTGGAATCCCCAGGCGGGCTATCAGGTCAAGCTGATCAAGGACGCCTTCAAAGGTTGAAGGGATACAAATGAACCCTCAGCTCAAGTCACCCCGCGTGTTGGAGCTCGGGTGCGGGCGCGTGAAGGCGCCCGGCGCGATTGGCGTGGATTCGAATTTCGACGCCACGGCCGCCGACGTGATCGCCGACCTTAACCATCCGCTTCCCTTTGCCGACAATAGTTTCGACGAGGTGCGCGCCATTCATCTCATCGAGCATCTCCACGATGTGATGAAGGCTCTGGCCGAGATCCACCGCGTGACGCGCGGGGGGGGAACGCTCTATCTGGTGACGCCGCATTACACTGATTTTATCTCTTGGTGCGATCCCACCCACCGCTGGCACCTGAACACCTTTTCGTTTCGCTACTTCGGCCCGATTCACGGCGAGCGCCACTGGTACACCCGGCTCGAACTGCGCCAGCGCGCCCTGCACGTCGAATTGGCGCGGGTCTGGAAATATCTGGGCTTGCAGTGGCTCGTGAACCGATTCGTTTGGTTCCGGCGGTTCTGGGAATTTTATCTATGCTTCATCGTGCGCGGAAAACAGATGGAGTTCACCTTCGAGGTCGTCAAATAAACCCTGCGCTTCATCACTTTCTGAGGTCGGCGACTTCAACCGATTTGACCTGCGAGTCTGCCCTGGTTTCCGAAAGCCTGGAAGTCGGACTTGGCAGTTGGGCCGGAATCTCGCATAATAGTTGTTTTGGCATTTCGCGATACGCGACACCGACAAGGAAGTGAGGAATTAACGCGTGCCTGAACTGCGTAAGGACCCGATCACGGGTCGCTGGGTCATCATCGCCACGGACCGCGCCAAGCGGCCCACGGACTTCGTCCGCGAGAAGGTTCAAATCCACGGGTCGGGCTTTTGCCCGTTCTGTTCCGGGAATGAAGCGAAGACGCCGCCGGAGATCCTCGCTTATCGCAAGAACGGAGGCCTGCCCAACACGGCCGGGTGGTCGTTGCGCGTGGTGGCCAACAAGTTTCCCGCGCTGGGCATCGAA
>CAZTHM010000284.1:0-5275 GCA_964613505.1 uncultured Acidobacteriota bacterium
TGGGGGCAACGCGGCGGAGTATTTCCGTGTGGACCTTCAGATACTCGCGAGTCGTCTCGCTTTGGAACCGCTTGAAGTCAAGGGCCAGGCTGGGATTATGGGTCTTGCCCAAAGTGTTCCAGGGAAGAGGAACTTCCGACCAAATCCGATAAGTATGTCCCCAGAAGATGGTTCCCCAGGCCTTGTTCAATGCATCGAGGGTCTTGTATTTCGTCCGGCACCACTTCTGGAACGCCGCGCGCGTGGCGGCGTCGAAGCACTCGGGGTCGCCGAGCTCGTTGTCAATCTGCCAGCCGATGACGCCGGGGTGGTCCTTGAAATGCTCCGCCATCGCGGTCACGATGCGCTGGGTGGCGGCGATGAAGTAGGGGCTGTGGATACAGTAGTTGCGCCGCGAGCCGTAGCGGTAGCGGACTCCATTCTCATCCATCGCCGCGATGTCGGGATATTTGGCGTAGAGCCAGGCGGGCGGTGAGGCGGTCGGCGTTCCGAGCATGGTCTTGATGCCATGCGCGTTCAGGACTTTGATGGCGCGGTCGAGCCAGGCGAAATCGAACTTCCCTTCTATGGGTTCCATCTTCACCCACGCAAATTCCGCCAGGCGCACGAAGTTGATGCCTGCGGCCTGCATCATTTTTGCGTCCTTCTCCCACGTGCTTTCGTCCCAATGTTCGGGATAGTAGTCCACCCCGTAGATGAACTTCCCTCCATTCCACTGGATGAGGTCGAAGGGCTTGGGTGGCGGGTTGGACTGGGCAGACGTCATACGAACCGGGATTATGAAGGCGCTTACATAAACAAGCACCCAGACCACAAAGCGATTTCTCATGTCTAAACTCCTCTCGCGGGATTGCCGCGCGGGCTTTGCCACGAGGCCAAAAGTCAGGCGTCCTGTTCCGATGTCGGACGGCCCCATTATTTGCGTCCTGCCGCGTCCTGTCAACGGCAAAGGCGCGTTAGGGCAGATGCCGGCGATATGTGTGTCCGCCGAGAAAGGGCCCGCAGAGACATTTGACCATCGGGTACAACTCTTGCTAGATTCATCTGCTTACATTGGGTCGGTGGTCCTCGCGCGGAGGCGCGGCGCTATCAAGCCGGCGCCGGTGATCAACCCCTCTGGATTTTTCATAAAGGAGAAACAAGCTGAAATGGCGAACGAGTCGAAAGGCACGATTGGAATCTTAACCGGAGGCGGTGACTGTCCGGGATTGAACGCCGTGATCCGGGCGGTTGTCCGTCGCGCCGATCAATTGGGTTACCAAGTTGTGGGCGTCAAGAATGGCTGGGCCGGCATGTTGAAGGAACTGGCTGAGCCGCTCACGCTATTTTCGGTTTCCGGCATCCTGCCTCGCGGCGGGACGATTCTCGGCACGTCCCGCACCAACCCTCTGAAGAAGGAAGAAGACAAGAAGAAGGTGATCGCGAACATGCCGAAGATGGGGTTGGACTACCTCATCGCCGTGGGAGGCGAGGACACGCTGGGCGTGGCGCGCGCTTTGGCAGCCGAAGGCCTCAAAGTGGTAGGCATTCCCAAGACGATTGACAATGATGTCGAGGGGACTGACCAGACCTTCGGTTTTGACACGGCGGTCTCGATCGTTACCGAAGCCATTGACCGTCTCCACACGACCGCGGAGTCTCACCAGCGTGTCATGGTCGTCGAAGTGATGGGCCGGCACACGGGGTGGATCGCTACGGTGGCGGGATTGGCAGGCGGCGCGGACTGCATCCTGATTCCCGAGAAGTCCATCCCTCTGGACGAGGTTTGCGACATCATTCGCAAGCGCCACGCGCGGGGCAAACTCTTCTCGATCGTGGTCGTGTCAGAAGGATTCCAGTTGGCGGGAGCCGACAAGGATTTCGTGACGAAGTCCGCCAAGTTGGACCAGTTCGGCCACGTCCAGTTGGGGGGCATCGGAGAGATCGTCGGGTCTGAAATCGAGCGCCGCACAGGCTTTGAAACTCGGGTCACGGTGCTGGGACACATCCAGCGGGGCGGTTCGCCCACGGCCTACGACCGCGTGCTGGGGACGCGTTACGGGGTGAAGGCTGTGGACTTAATCGCGGAGGGAAAATTCGGCTACATGGTCTGCCTGCACGGCAACCAGATCACCGGCATGCCCATCGCCAACGCGTTGAACAAATTGAAATACGTTGACCCTGAACTGGTCAAGACCGCCGAGATTTTCTACGGGTAGTCACCTCGGTCCGAGGTGCTCGGCGGGAATCCAGCGCGGCCCCTCCGGCCAGCCGTGCCGGCGTGACTCCCACATTACAACCTACCTCGCTTCGAACCGGGCTCGACAAGAATCCTTGCCGGGCCCATTCTTCGCCACTCAGTATCATTCATCAAGCTTGCCCATGAACATCCGATGAAGAGGCAGGGAATCAGAGCTCTACTTGTCGGTTGGGACGGAGGCAGATCGGACGCCGCGCTGCACAATGCCTTTCAAGCTGGAGGCAAGTCCCGGAAGGGCGAAATGCGGCAACGCCAGGAGTAAGGCCCGGAAAGCGAGAAGGATCTCCTTCGAGATCAGATCGAGATCGTGAAAGTAAACGTCCAGGCGGTCCCAAAGCTCCGGCGGACGATCCTCTGTCCGGTCCGCGTATCGGTACGCCCGGCGGAATTCCATGCTCAGCAATTCAATCGTGCGGCGCAACATGCGAAGCTGGAGCTGGTAACGCAGGCGGGTGCGGAACACCAGTTGCCCGAGCAGTTCGTAAGTGCGGACGTAGTCGATCATGACTCGCGACTTGAACCGGCTTGAGACCAGCACACGGGTCGGCGCCGCCACCCGAGCGTTGCTCGCTTGTTCTCCCATGGCGCCGGTCAGGAGTGTAAGGATTTCGGCGAGACGGTCCCACTCCGACGCTGAGAGCCGCACCAGGCGCCAGGCGATCTCGTTGTTCCCCGCGGTCCGCTCGTCAAACGCGTCGTTAAGGGAAATGCCGAGGATCGTTACCTGAGTTTCTATCTCCTGTGCCACGGGCTGGTAGAGGGCTTCGCGCTCCTCTCCCAGGGAGACGAGTCCCGCTGCGCGCGGGGAAGTGGAAGGGTCAAGGCGGAGTATGGCGCGCAAGACTACTCCGAGAATGAGAAGAGCCAGGACACCGAGAACCCATCCCATAGAATTCCTACTATAGAGATATCTCATCGGCTGTTCAACGCCAAAACTTCATCCCTTGGGATGAGACCTATTGGGAGGTATCATATCTGTAGTAACGGCGTGGCGAGTTTCGGGCTTGGCTGCTGAGCCCCTTCCCGTTGGAATTTCCGGGGGTCCTGCCTCCTGTCGCGACTCTGAGGATCCGCCGGCCAGAAGTCCTTGCTGCCGAACTCCCGTCTGTTTTAGGCTTTGTCAGATTCGGCGGAACGTGGTATTCTTATTGCGGACAAAAAAGGGAAAAGTTGTGAGAAGCGAGGAGATTGGCGGATGCCACTGACCCAGGAATCTAAGGCGGCCTTGATGGAACGTTTCAGGGTTCATCCTACAGACACCGGTTCACCCGAGGTCCAGATCGCCATCTTGAGCGAGCGTATTTCCTACCTCAACAACCACTTCAGCGTTCACCGGAAGGATCATTCCTCCCGGCGCGGACTGCTGATTATGGTTGGGAAGCGGCGACGCCTGCTCGAGTACCTGAAGCGAGAGAATCCGGACAGCTACCATCAATTGATCGATAAGCTCGGCATCCGCAAGTAGCCCGATCGTGAATCTGGCGTTTGGAAATTCGGGCTCGTACAACCTGGCAAATCCCAGCGACCCCACGGGTGTCCGGCGCGGGTCGCTTTTTCGTGTCAACCCACTGGCAATCCGCGCGGACAGACCTTGGGGGCCGGCATCTTCTACCGATCGCAGCATCCCTCTTGACCGTCCAAAAAACCAAATCCCCGCCAAGCCGTAAAGGCTGCGGAAATCCGGCGGAACGAGACCGCCGTTCAGCAGGTCGCGATGTCCCGATGAAATTGGGGCGCGGCCGCTGACCGAATGGAGGAAACACCTTGCAACAAATCAGCATCCCCTTAGGTTCCAACACGCTCACGATCGAAGTCGGCAAGTTTGCCAAGCAGGCCAACGGTTCGGCGTACGTACGCTATGGCGACACCGTCGTCCTGGCCACCGCCTGCACGAGTGTCCCGCGGGTGGGAATTGACTTCTTCCCCTTGACGGTGGACTACCGTGAATACAACTACGCCGCCGGAAAGATTCCTGGCGGATTCTTCAAACGCGAAGGCCGTCCCACGGAAAAAGAAATCCTGACCAGCCGCCTGATTGACCGCCCGCTCCGTCCCCTGTTCGCCGAAGGGTTCAACGACGACACTCAGGTGATCGCCATGGTCCTTTCGGCCGACTCGGACAACAACCCGGACGTCGTCGGCCTGGTGGCGGGAACCGCCGCCGTCTATCTCTCCGATATTCCTTTCTTCAATCCCATCGCGGCGGTCCGCGTGGGACTGGTCGAAGGGCGCATGGTGACCAACCCCACGTACTCTGAAATTAAAGCCAGCCTGCTCAACTTGATCGTCGCCGGCAGCGAAGACGCCATCGTCATGGTGGAAGCCGGCGCCAAGGAAGTCTCCGAGGAAACGATTCTCGAGGCCATCCAGCACGGCCACAGCGAAATCCGCAAAATCGTTGCCGCGCTAAAAGAGCTGTTCGCCCAGTTGGGAATCAAGAAGCGCGAGGTTACACCTCCCGTGCGCAACGAGGCTCTCTACCAGGAGATCAGGCAGAAAGTTGAAGCGCCGCTCCACGAGGCGATGGACACTTCGAAATACATCAAGCAGGAAAGCCATCGCAAGATCGCCGCGATCCGGAAAGAGCTGGTTGAGAGCTATCCGGAAGAAGACGAGAAAAAGCGTAGCGAAGCGAAACACTACTTCGACGCCCTCGAGGAGCGGCTGTTCCGCGACGACATCCTCTTGAAACACCAGCGGGCCGACCAGCGGCCCTTCGACCAGGTGCGCCAAATCACCTGTGAAGTCGGCTTGTTGCCACGCACGCACGGCTCGGCGCTCTTCACGCGCGGGACCGGCGAAGACCAGCAGCGCCTCGACGTGCTGGAAGGCGAATCGTTCAAGACCTTCATGCTCCACTACAATTTCCCGCCCTTCAGCGTCGGCGAAGTGAAGATGATGCGCGGGCCGGGACGGCGCGAGATCGGTCACGGCGCGCTGGCCGAGCGGGCGCTCGGTTCTCTCTTGCCCGACGCGACGAAGTTCCCCTACACCATCCGCGTGGTCTCCGACATCCTCGAGTCGAACGGCTCCTCC
>CAZTHM010000285.1:0-5272 GCA_964613505.1 uncultured Acidobacteriota bacterium
CTCGCCGCGGACCAGCCCGTGACGGACTACACGCTCACCAAGATCTCGAACAACGCCAAATTCGCGGCGGTGCGGCCCGAGACGTTTTACGGCTGGTACAAGAACGGCGAGACGGTCTTGCTTCCCACGAGCCCGGTCGATGGCTACCACTACTCCCGCGCGGAGCTCGAATACGAAGTTGCCGCTTGGTGTTCGCGCGCGCCTTCCGGGGCCACCAACGGCGCAACGACCAAGCCGGCTCGGCAGAGCGCCAACGCGGGCAATGGGACCCTCTTCTTGATGGATTTTTGGGTCGAGGAGAAAAACGAGGCCAACCCGGGCTTCGTGCATTGCGAAGTGCATTACTGGAACGGCAGCACGGAAGATGTAACCAACGACGGATTTGTGAAAGTGCGGACGATCGCCACACGATTATCTGGATAGGTGCTGGGTACTGGGTGCTGGGTACTGGGTCGGCAAACCCAGAACCCAGTACCTAGAACCCAGCACCAAAGGTTAAAAAACATGGCTATCGTAAGGACAGTTCTTCCAAGAAAAGGCATTATCCAACCACGACACGGCGACAACTACGAAGCGGACATGGACAGCAACTGGTCCGTGATCGACTCCTTGTTGCAGGACAGCGCCGACGTCCAGGCTGCCGTAACCGCGGCCGGGACTGTCGAAGCCTGGCTGCAGGATCGCGGCCTCTCGGGCGTCGTATCGGGGTTGGCGCTCGCCACCTCGGCCACGCTGATTCCGGGTCTCTCCAGCGGCGTTCTCTACGCGCAAGGCAAACGCTTTGCGCTTGCCTCGCCCGCGCCGGGCGCCGCGCCGGCCAATTCCTTCAGTCACCTCTGGTACAACGCGGCGAGTGGTTTCTACTACAACCTGACGGGGACGCCGGCCATCAGCGGCGACGCTTACCTGGGCGCGGTCACGGCCGACTCGACTCACGTTACAGCGGTAACGAACGCCACCAAGATCTACGGCCAGGTCTCGGCCACGCCCTCGTCGCCGGGCAATTTCACTCTTCCCCACTGGCTGGGCCGCGTGCCCGCCGGCGCCCTCATTCGCATGACTTCGAGCGGCGCCATCTGGTTTCAATCGCCGACGGATATGGACGGCACAAATCTCTATATGGTCGCTTCCGATGCCGGAGTGACCGCGAAGGTGCAAATATGGTGAAGGAAAATCAAAAGGAAAAGGTTCAAGGTCAAAGGTCAAAGGTGCGTCCATTTCTCATTTTTGCCCTTTTCCTTTTTCCTTTTGCCTTCCCGAGCCGCTCCGCCGCGCAGCAAGCGCAGACGACTACAGCTCCAATCTATGCGGCGAATGCGAAGTACGTCCAAGGCGTGGGGCCGGGATACTGGCCGACGGCGGGGAGCGGGCTGTCGCTGACCATCGCGGCGGGAACGGCCTACTGCGGGACGCCGCCGGCGCTGGTGACTTATGGCGGAGGCGCGCTGACGCTCGCGCCCAGCGCGACGAACTATGTGTATCTGAACCCAGCCGCGAACTGCGTACCCGCGTCGAACACGACGGGATTTTCCGCCGGCCACATCCCGCTCGCGAAAGTTGTCACGGGCGCTGCGACGATTACCACCATCACCGACGCGCGAACCTGGTTCGCGCCGCAACCCATCACCACCGACGCCGCCGGCGGCGCACAGGGCTCTCTAAAGAAGCTCAACGGGATTCGTTTTGCCGACCAGTTTCCCGGAGCAAACGCCTCCGCCAAGCTGAATGCTGCCCTCGCCGACATTGGCACGGGGCCGGGGGTGGTAGTTGCTCTACCGGGGCTCGGGCCCGGGGCACCTTCCAGTTTTCCCAACGATGTAGCTCTCTTGGATTTCCGCCAAGTCTACGATTTCCTTTTCGGCGCCTACGATGGTGATCCTGATCGAACGGCCCTGGTCCTTCTCGAGAATCATCTGGGCGAGATGACGACTCGGCCGGCCACGGGCACCGTAACCCTGACGAATGGTTCGACAGCGGTGACCGGAAGCAGCACGCAGTTTCTGACGCAGTTTGATGGCTACTACGGACGCTCCATCAAGTTGGACTCCGATCCCTCGAATGCTTGGGCGCAAGTGCTAAGTGTGACCGACAACACTCACATGACCCTCGATGTCCCCTATCCCGGCAGCGGCGGGACGGGGTCCGCATCCTATTTCCGCACGGAACTGGGGTTCGTCGTCGATAGCCTGGTCACGGGTGGAACGCCCAACACAGGGAGCGGAGGAGAGTCGGTGGGGATCGTAGCCCGATCTTGGCGGGAGGGTGGCACGCGAGGTCTTTGGGGAGCGAATTTCAATGTGGGCTACTACACGCGCGATCCCAAAGCCCCCGCCGTCGGGCTGGAAGTCGACTTGAGCAACGAGTCTTCCACGGATGCCAATCCGGGTGCAACGATCGAGGAGGCGGTCCGCATCATCAGCGCAGGAACCAAGCGGGCTGGGGTGGGTATTGGAATGCACAAAGTCAGCACGGGAGGGGAATTCATTCACGGAATCTGGATGAACAACAGTTATTCGAGCCACGGGATCCACATCAACGGACCATCGAATCATATCTATCTGATACCCAACGCCGACGACCCCAGTCCCATGCTGGTGGGAATGAATGCAGCGAACTCGTCAGCCAAATGGATGGTCGGTAATGATGGCACGGCCAGTTTTCAAACCCTCACGGCCGCCGCCCCTAGCGGCAGCGGGCTAGTCATTTTTGGTGCGAGCGGCGATGGCCGCCACGTTGTGCGTTCCGGCCCCCCCGTCGCCAGCTTTTCCTCGGAGTCGCAAGGTTTAATGAACAACGCTCTGAACGTTTTCGGAGTGCTCAATCCAACTCGCTTGACCTCCCTTCAAGGGGTCTCCGAAAGTAATACGGCTGCGGATATTATAGGAACGCAGGGCGTGGGAGTCGCTACGCACACAGGCAGCAAGGTCTATGTTGCCGGCGTCGAGGGAGATGCCTATCACGAGACGGCGGGCACCCTAACGAGTCTGATTGGAGTGGCTGGCTACGCGCAGATGTCGGGAACCAGCGGCACCGTTGGCGACATGATGGCCCTCTATGCCCACCCCAATGTAAAGACCGCTGGCACGGTCAACAACAATTATGGACTCTACGTCGCGGCACAGACGGCGGGCACCAACAATTACTCGATCTACACGGCCGGGACGGCGCCCGCCCAGTTCGGCGGTCCGGTGATCTCAGGATTGAACGTCGTTACCTTCTCCGCCACGCCGACGTTTGATGCCAGGCTCGGCAATACGCAGAAGATCACGCTGACCGGCAACGTCACCAGCTCGACGCTTTCCAACGCCATGACGGGCCAGCAAATCAACTTCCTTATTTGCCAGGACGCGACCGGCAGCCGCACCTTTGCCTGGCCGTCGATCGTCAAGGGCGGCATGACCATCGGCTCAACTGCCTCCAAGTGCACCGCGCAGACATTCATCTTCGACGGCACCAACGCCTATGCGCTGTCGACAGGCGTTACGAACATGTAGCGCAGGGCAGGAATTTCCTAACCCTTGACATTTCAACTGGTTGTAGCCCTGAAGCAAGGCTTTTGTCGACGCGTGACGATTCGCGCCTGCAGCCGCCGAGGAGAGCCATCTGCGAAAAGAGTCCGCGTTTCCACGAAGGGTGTCTTGTAATCGCCGTCCCCCGTGATTCTGTCGACGTAGCCCTTGACAAAGCGAGTATGCTACTATGGTGTTTCAGGATGAGAACAGATGACCCTGTGGAAGCGAGAAGTGGTGTCCCTAGGAAGGAGGAGACCATGGCCCTAGAAAAAGAGCTTGAGGTTTACAGAAGCAAGCTTCCAGAACTCAAGGAAAATGAAGGGAAGTTTGTCCTGATCCACGGGGAGGAAATTGAGATTTTCAGTACCTACGAAGATGCCGTAAAGCGAGGATATCAGAAATTCCGTCTCGAACCCTTCTTGGTGAAACAGATCCAGAGTATCGAGCAGGTGCAATTCATCTCCCGCTTTGTTGACCCATGCATCGGCTTCCGGGCGTCATAACGCAGTGCCACACTTCACTCTCCAAATCACTCAGAATGGCCCAATACTGACTGCATATGTTGGTGTTAGCCAAGCCAAAGCTGCTGTACTACAAGCTGCAAAGCAGGCGGTCCCTCACCACGTCCAGATTCGCGCGCTCGTGGACACGGGTGCAAGCTGTACGTGTGTTGACCCCGCAGTCCTCGACAAACTCCAATTGAGCCCCGTAGGAACCGTGTTGGTAAACACGCCGTCAACTGGCCCGCAGCCGCATACGGCTTACCAGTATGATGTTCAAATTGTAATTCCTGGAGCCGTACCAACTCACACGCCGCTATGGTTCCAAAACATCGCAGTGACTGCGTCGGAACTCCTGTCCCAGCAGGGATTCCACGCTTTGATCGGGAGAGACATTCTCCAGCACTGTATCCTCACGTACAACGGGGCAACTGGGCTCTTCACGCTTGCCTACTAAGTTTTCCCCAACGCGCAAGGACGACTTTCCTTGTTATATGTTCGGTTATGAGGCACTTCCGAGCTTGCTCTTGATCTGACTGGGGGCAGGCTCTGTGTTATAGTGGGCGGCGACGACGCGCCGATGACGGACAACTCCGGAACACCCATTCAGTCTTTGCTCAACTCATTGACGGTGGTGCCGGACGTGCGCTGGTATCACCTGTCGGATCCCTCCTCGCCGGCGCTCGACCAGTTGGCGGCGCACTTCGGCATTCATCCCCTGCAGGTGGAGGACTGCCGCCACCGGCGCCAGACGGCGCGCGTCGAGGAGCACGAGCGTTACACCTTCGTGGTGATCAAAGTCCTGGCTCCATTGCGAGGAGGGCATCCGGACAGCCAGCGAACGGACTCCCCTCGTGCGTCGGAGACCGCCTCCGCGCCGCGCGAAGCACCTCCGGAGCATGGCACTTCACGTCAGGCCAAGGCCGGGGCGGCGGCTCTGCGGTTGCGGTTTGAGGATTTCGACATCTTCCTCGGGCAGGACTTTGTCCTGACCGTGGATGAAGGTGAGTGCTCGTTCATCCCCCCTGTGGCACGGCGGATTTCCGCGGAGCCTTCGCTTCAGACTCCCGACTGCATCGCCCACGCGCTGGTCGACGCCGCAGTGGACCAATATCTTCCCGCGCTCGATCACGTGGGTGACTTCATCAATCAGCTCGAGGACCGCGTCCTGCGCCGGCCGTCGCCTGAAACGCTGCGGGAGATATTCCGCGTCAAGCGCACCCTGCTCGACTTCCGCCGCGTGGCCACCGGCATGCGCGA
>CAZTHM010000286.1:0-5248 GCA_964613505.1 uncultured Acidobacteriota bacterium
TGTAAGAAGTCCCGGCTCCCGAGGCGGTGAATTGGATCGTTCCACTCACCAGGACACTCGCCGCCGGGGGATAAACCGACACCGTCAGGGGAGCAGGGGCGGGACCAGCGGGTTCCTGTCCACAGTTCGTCAAGAAAAGGCTGCTCGGCACAAGCAGCAGCGCAAGAAACAATATTCGTGGGGCAATCCGAGTCATCGAGTTTCCTCTCCTTCTTGTAAGTGCGGTGATTTCAGAAACGGTTCCCTTAAGCACTCTGCTTTAAGAAGGCTGTCAGTCTAATAAACTTGACGGACAAAAAACAAGAAAAAACTTCCTCCCCAGCGTGTGCCCGAATCGGAGTTTGACCCTCATCATGAAGGGACGCGAAGGGGATTGATCTCTGCACGTGCGGGGACTGGAAAACAGATTTCCCCGTTCACGACCCGGCGTGTGGACCGGTGGGCTCCCTTAACTGTTTTGGAGATGGTGAATTCACGAGCCTTTCCGAAACTAGAAAGGCTAGCTCTCCCGATGGATTTCGACTTCCACCTCTTCTCCTTCCCGGAGAGGAAGCGAGGCTTGAAGCTGAAGCGCGCCTTGGGAATACTTCGCCCTGGCCCGCAACGGTCCGGCGGAAGCGCCGGGCCGCCGATTCGAATGAACTTTCGCCGGTAATGACGCCGAGGCGTCCAACGCTTCATTCACCAGGCGGTCGGCTGCGCGGTTCTGCTCGCGCCGGACGTGCTCGATGGAAAACGCTTCGAGCTTCCGAGCCATTTCCTGCGCCTGCTGAAACAAGGGTTTGAGGTCCGCACTCTTCACTTTGTAGCGGCCTTGCATTTGGCGCACCAGCAGTTCCGAATCAGAAATCACTTTGACGCGGGAAGGGTGATGACGCAGAGCGTAGCTGAGCGCGGCGAGCAGCGCTTCGTATTCCGCCACATTGTTCGTGGTTTTGCCCAGGACTTTGGCGAAGGCGTCGAGGCGCGCGCCGTCCGCGCTCTCCACCACCACCGCAAAGGCTGCGGGGCCAGGGTTGCCGCGCGAACCCCCATCAATGTGCATGACGACCGGGCCCGGACTGGTTCGCGTTGGCATTGAGGGAGCGCTCAGTAAAGAAGGGAGGCCGCGGCCTGCCCCGACATTCAGCTCGGGGCTATCGTCTGGGCCGGCGCGCCCGGGGGATTCCCGGGGCTGGCCGCTTCGCCCAGCGGCGGCTCGACGTAAAAGAGGATTCGCCCGCAACTCTCACAAGGCATGACGGCCTGATTGGTCCGCACATCGTTGTAGACTTGGGGGCGAAGGCGCACATTACAACCCGTGCAAGACCCTTCCCGCACTTCCGCCAGCGCCATCCCCCGCCGTCCCTTGCGCACGCGCTCATAGAGCTCGACAACCTCCGGGCTGAGTGCCGTGACATCCTCGGCTCGTTGCGCCGCCAATCGATCACGCTCATCCACGTCCGTCTGGCGAAGCACCTGCAAGCGATTGGTTTCGGCTGCCACCCGGGCTTTCTCGCCATCCAGCCGTGAGGCGGCTTCGTGAATGAGCTTATCCAGTTGCTCGGCTTCGATCATCTTCTCCAGGAGCTGGTCTTCCACCTGCCGGACTTTTGTCTCTTCGCCTTCGATCTCCTTGAGCATCGCCCGGTACTGTTCGTTGGTTTTGACCTGGTAAAGCTGATCCTTGTGCTTGGCGATGCGGGCCTGGATAACTTGGATATCCCCTTCCAAATCTCTCCGTTCTTTCTGGCTCTGGGACAGCCGCTGCTGGCGATCTTGGTGGGCGTGGATGAAATCGTTGAGCTGGGATTCGAGCGTCTGAATCTCGGAAGGCAAAGAGTCGATCTGCGCGGTCAACTCCGCAATCTTTTGATCCAGCTGCTGGAGTTCGATGACCGTCTTGAGTTCCGGATGCAAGGCTTCTCCTGAGACTCGACCGCGCCCCGGCGACCCAGGTACGCACCATCACCAATGCCCAAGATGGGTTGATTCTGGCACAAAGCGGCGCAGGCGGCAAGGGTATGCGCCTTGCCCAAAGCCCGGCATTATCGATGGGGGTCAAAAGACCAGGACGAAATCGCCTTGCCGGTCAACAAATCCCGTGAACCGGGAGTTTTCGGTCAGAGCGCCTGCATCGCCGGAGGCCTCGATTTTGCCCTGACGGTCGAGCACCTCCCAACGGATGGTCGTCCCGTCTTCGAAGGCGAAAAGCCTGCTCCCGCTCGCGTTGGCAAGAACCAAGGGATGGTTCTGATGCCCCGGTTTTGAATCCCTGGGTGCGTGCGCCTCGGCGAACTTCCCTCCCCCGTCCTGACTCCGCGCCAGGTAGGCGCTGCCCTGGCTCATCCAGGCCGCCCAAAGCTCATCCGGACGCACCGCCAAAGACGGCCCGGACATCGGGCAGCCGTTGAACTCCCACTGGTCGTCGCGGACTTTGGTAGCGCTGACGGCGGACTCCTCGCCGATCACCGGCACCCGCGCCAGAAAAACGTCACGGATGTTGCGGTAGGCGCCGCGGAAGGCAACCCTGAATTGACCGTCGGATTCCGCTGCCGATTTCAGACCGCAGCAGGAGCAGGCCCGCAGGAGCTGGTCTCCGCCGAGCGGCCGGTTCTTCGAAAAAGTCGCCCCGTTGTCCCGCGACTTGGCAACGAAGATGGGGAGCGAGATCGGGTTCACGGGGTCATCGGGAAATCGCGAGTCCAACCAGGTGACGAGGACGTTTCCTTTTCCGTCCGCGGCAATCGTTGCTCCGTCCACGTGCGTCGAAGCGTCAAGGAGGTTGCGTAGCGGACTGAATTTCTCTCGACCCGCTTCCCGGCGAACGTAGTTGAGATGTTCCGACTTGGAACTCATCCACACCACGTGCAGCGTCCCGTCTTTGCCGCTCGCAATCTTGGGACCCCGCTCCCCGCCTCCCAGCACGGAGTTTGGAACCGGATTCAACTTTAGGGGTTTGGAGAAAGTCTTTCCATCGTCGCGGGAAACAGCGAACCAGGCATTCTGCCCCTTGGCATAGACCAGGTTTAATTCCCCCGCCGGCCCCACGGCCACGTCGGGCGCAAGGCCGTTCTCCGGCACCTGCACCCGCCGCACCGCACCGAACATCAGGACGTCCGCGAGAATCAATGCGAAAATCAGCATCCCGAGTCTCATCATGGTCCCCTGCTGTAGCGGCGGTCTCTGACCGCCGGTAGGAGAGCGAAGCCTGTAGAGCGCCGCTAGGGATAACTTTCGTCGCGGTGAACCTGCCACCGTAAACATTGCGCCCACCAAGCCTCCGCGCCGCACCTGTCCACTCATTATCTGTCTAAAGTGGGGCCGAAGGGTAGGTTACTCGAAGGCCGCCGCCATTCGCCGATAACCGGCCCGAAGCGACGACTTGAAGGCGATGGCCGCCGCAGCGGCCACGAACAGTACGAAGACCGCAAAGGCAATCCACTGCTCCGTAGCCCCGGTGGGCTCAAACATGACGAGCAGGGTGTAGTTTTCCAAGCAAAATGCGAAGGTCAACGCGGCCCATAGCAATGTCAGCACGTCGAAGCGGATGAAGGTCCAGACCAAAAGCAGGCAATCGACGAGGAGCAGGAGCACTTTCCAGTGATAAGGCTGGACGCCGCCCGTGCTGATGAGGGGAGTGGCCAGGCACACCGCCCCGAAAGCCGCCGCCATGAGAACCGCAAGCCATGAGCGACGCACGAACCGTGCGAAGAGTGAAGCGAGAAATGCTGTGACAATCGTTATCCATACCCCGGTAAAAAGGGAATAGAGGGCAACGTTTGCGCTGGGCCAAGGACTGCTCAGGAACTTCCAGCCTGGGAACATAAGGCGCGCAAAGCTATCCAGCCGCATCCTCAAGTAGCTGGTTCCCGCCCAGACCAGAAACGCGTCCGCACCCAGAAGGGCCAGTCCAAGGAATGTTCCGCGCAAGATCGCCAGTCCGCAGGGCTCTGATACGGCCTTCCGATCAAACAGCCGGGTGAAGCTCAAAAACTTGGCTGGCGCCTGCCTGCGCACAGACCGCTCAAAGGCCACCGACATGAAGAAAGCGAGCAAAGCAAACGCCAGGCCGGAAAGCGCAGGAACTAATATCGAGAACCCGGTGCCGGCGAATTCGGACGCTCCCCATAGCCACCACCCTCCCAGGACAAATGACAAGGCAACTATGACAGTCCGCCATCTGGCGCCCTGGTGCACAAGCTGCCTTTGGGTAAAACCTAAAGGAACCATCAGGAGCATGTAGAGTGCCAGGTTCGGAAGAAGCTGCCACGCGGCGTCGTAAGGGACGTAGTCGGCGGGGCGATCGTACAACTCCTCCAGGCTGGCAAGGTCTCGCCCGACGAGCTGAATGACGTAGCGCCGCTTGAGCCCGTGATAGTCGTTTGGGTCCGACCATGTAAAGGAAGTGGCCGCATGGCCCTGGTAAGTGTCGCTGGCTGCGCTCTCCAGGCGTAAGAGTGAGGGATCGCGGCTAAAAAAGTCTCGGAGAGCTTTTTCAGCTAAAGGCTTGGCCTCCTCGGGCGAGAGTTTTTCGGTGGTGGTCTCCGATGGAAAGTAGCGGTGGAAGGTACGAAGCGAATTACGGTTGTCCACAGCCACCAGCGTGGCGTAATCCCACTCGACGTACCATCTCCAGTAGGGAACCGGGTTGTTGGCGAGCTCGAGCGCCGTCCGGGCTCCCGCGGTCTCTGCTAAGTAATCGTACGTGGCAGAATCCGACCAAACTCCGATCTCACCTTCCTTGCCCAGGGGTGCGCCGAGTCTTTGGGCATAATCCTCAGCGATGAGACGCAGAACACTGCGGTCAAAGTGAAGCTGGCTGCGCGGGGCCAGGCTCGTACGGTTGAAGAACGGGAAGAAGAGCACAAGCCCTGCAACAGCCGCAAGAACCAGCAACCAGTCACTGCGCTGCCAGCGCGTCAGGTGGATCGGCATTTCGACTTCTTCGCCTGAGGCCGCGGCAGGTTTTGCTTCAGGTTTCTGAGTAAGCGCGGCTTCGAGTTCCGCGACCGATTGGAATCGTTTGGCAGGCTTCTTCTCCAAACACTTCCAAATGGCGCGATCAAGGAAGGTAGGCAGGTGCGGCTCAACATCACGCGGCGGCGGCGGCGTCTCGTGGATATGCTTGAGAGCGAACGCCACCGGTGTGTCGGCCCGAAAAGCCGTCCGCCCGGTGAACATTTCGTACAGGATCAGGCCGAGCGAATAGATGTCGCTGCGGGCGTCAGCGGGCTTGCCCTCGGCTTGCTCGGGACTCATATAGGCG
>CAZTHM010000287.1:0-5237 GCA_964613505.1 uncultured Acidobacteriota bacterium
AGCATTTCGAGCTCGAAGGTTTTTTCCAACCTCGCCCGGACGCGCGCCAGGTCCGCATCGTGAATGGCGAAGCAGAGCACATTGTCGGCGGAAGACTGGGTCACCATCAAGGTGGAAACGTCTTCCAGGTGCAGGCCGTTGAAGACGCGCGTGGCCAGGCGCGGAAAGCTCAGCGTGTCCTTGCCGCTCATGGTCACGAGGTCCGCGTTGCTGACGGAGGTGATGGCCTTCACCCCCGGCGTCCGGTCGGTGGGCGAGGCAACAATCTTGGTTCCCGGGCAGGAGGGGTTGAACGAGTTCTTGATCCACACCGGAATCTTTTTCTTCATCACCGGCTGGATGGTCTTGGGATGAAGGACTTTGGCGCCGAAGAACGAAAGCTCGATGGCCTCGCGGTAGGAGATTTCAGGAATGATGCGCGCCGCGGGCACCAGGCGCGGGTCGGCGCTCATCACGCCGTCGACGTCGGTCCAAATCCACACCTCGTCGGCGTCGAGCGCGCCGCCCACAATCGTCCCGCTGTAATCGGAGCCGCCGCGCCCCAGCGTCGTGCAGAGGCCCTCGCGCGTCGCGCCGCGAAAGCCGGTCACCACCGGAATCGCGCCGCGCTTGCGAATCGGCGCGAGTCGCTTGGGAGTTTTGGCATGGGTCTCCTCGAAAATCGGCGACGCGTTGCCGAAGTTGTCGTCGGTGACAATCAATTCCGTTGCGTCCACGGCCTCCGCCGCGTGCCCCGACGACCGCAGGATGGCGGCGATCAATATGGCGGACATTACCTCGCCCAGGCTGGAGAGCGTGTCCATGGCGCGCGGGGTGACTTCGCGCACCAGAGTGAATCCCGAGCAGAGGTTTTCGAAATTGGTCAGTTGCTCCGCCAGGCGGGGCAGGACTTCCGCCTGCTCGGCGGCGGAGAGCAGTTGGTCGGCGACTTCGCGGTGCCGGCGCGCCAATTCCTGGCGCGTGCCCTTCCAATGCGCGCGGTCGCCCTTGCTGGCCTCCGTGGCGGCGCGAATCAGCATGTCGGTCGCGCCGCCCATGGCGGAGACCACCACCACCACCTCGGCGTGCTTGCTGTGTTCGGCCACGAGCTCGCCCACGCATTTCATGCGCTCGGCATTGCCGACCGACGATCCGCCGAATTTCATGACGATCAACGGCTTTTTCCCTTTGGTCTGTGTCATAGCCTCTTGCATCCTCGTGTTCGAGACAGGCGGAGAGCCTTCGCTCGGGAGAGCCGGAGAGCGGGAAGCGTCTCCGGCTCGTTAGCGAATCGGGTTCGTCTTCGTCGTCGCAGGGGAACCCGCCGGGGCGGGCTTGGTGGATTCGCGAACCACTTCGATGAACATCTTGGCAGGGAGCGAATGATAGCGATCGCGCCGGTAAATCAGGCCCAGTTCGCGAAAAAGTTTCTGGCCTTCGATGGGAATCAGTTTCAGGAGGCCCGCCGCCACTTCCGCCTGGGCGTAAGTGCGGCTGATAACCGAAATCCCCAGGCCCGCGCCCACGAATTTCTTGATGGTTTCCACGCTCGCCAACTCCATGGAGATCTGGACCTTATTGCGGAAATCGCGCAGCAGCCGGTCGAGCATCACGCGCGTGTGGCCGGTCTTGGGGAGGATCAGCGGATGCTGGGCCAGCTCTTCCACGGTCACGCTGCGCTTCTTGGCGAGCGGATGATCCTTGGGAACGACGGCCTGAACCTCGTCGCGGAAGACCGGGATGACTTCCATGTTATCGGCGTGCTGGGGCAGCGTGACGATCCCCAGGTCCACCGCGCCTTCGTGGACCTTCTGCAGAATTTTGTGGCTGAAATTGCGATAGATGCTGATCTGGACCTGCGGATAGAGATGCTTAAACCGGGCGAAAGTCTTGGGCAGCACGTAGAGGCAGGTAGCTTCGTTGGCGCCGATGTAAAGTTTGCCGCGCGGGCTCTCGTTCAGCTCGGCGATGGCCTGGAGCGCTTCCTTCTGCAAATCGAGCAACTGCTGCGCGTAGCGGCGGAGGACTTCGCCCGCCGGGGTCAGCAGAACTTTCTTGCCGCTGCGGTCGAAGAGCTTTTCGCCACACTCCTGCTCGAGCAGCCGGACCTGCGCGCTGATCGCCGGCTGGGTGCGGAAAATCTTCTCCGCCGCCAGCGAGAAGCTCTGCAGCTTCGCAACCTCAAGAAAACTGCCTAATTGGTCATAGTCCATGGACGACACGCCCGTGACGAGCGCTTATTGTATCAAATCTACCGATCGGTTGGGATAGAGATTCGATGAGGAAGGGAACGGCCGTTCACTGCGACTACTCGTCCGGCAACTGGTCGTCGAGGCGGTCGATTTGGGTTTGCACGTCGGAGGCAAGGTCAGGAAAAACCGTAAGCAAAGTGTAAATTTCGGCGAGGGCATCATGATAGCCAGGGCTTAGCCGCTCGGCGCCCTGGAGCTTTTGCAATTGCGAACCCAGCCGGCCGTGAAAATCCCTCAGCTCTTCGAGGAGAGCATCGAGCGTGCCCGTGTCAACGGCAAGTTGGACTTTGTGCTCGTCCATAGTTGTATTTTAATGCTTTTGGAGCCTCTCCTCCAAGCGGAGAATTCTCTCCTCGACATCCCGGATTCTTCGCTCCCAATAAGAGATGAGCTCGCCTCTTGGTTCCGCCGCGGCCAATTCCCGCTGAATCTTGGCGCGGTGTTCGGCGAGCATCCTCTTGTGCCCTTCAATCTTCTTGCGGATTTCTTTGTTTCTGCCCATGCCGCCGGCATCTTACAACAGTTGCTGCACTGGCGCAGCGACGCCAGCGAGGTGCTCAGCCCCCGCGTTGGGAGCGCCTTTGGTGAGGGCCGGCAGCGGTGCCCGATAAGCGTTCAGGGTCACCGTCCGCGCAGCGAATACGAGCTCAGCACCTTCATATAGTTGGCGCGGACGAAGGCGGCGGGATTCTCCACCGACTGCTGGCTCATGCTGCCCTGCATCTGCCGGATGGATTCGTACTCGTGCTCTTCCATCCAGGTTAGAAGGTCGGTGCGGACTTCCGTCAGGTGCCGGATCCCGTAGCGGAGCAGCGCCGAGGTCATCATCGTTACGCGCGCTCCGGCCATCATGGCCTTCAAGACGTCCTCTGCCGTGTGGACGCCGCCCGTCACCGCCATGTCCGCGCGGATGTGACCATAGAGAATCGCCACCCAGTGCAGGCGAATCAGCAGTTCGTAGGAACTGCTCAGAATCAGGCTGGGGACGACTTCGAGTTTTTCCAAATCGAAATCGGGCTGGTAGAAACGATTGAATAAGACCAGTCCGTCCACGCCCGTCTGATCGAGGCGCCACGTCATGTTGGGCATCGAGCTGAAGTAGAGGCCGAGCTTGACGGCGACCGGGATGCGCACGCTGGCCTTCACATTTGCAGCGAGTTCGCAATAAACTTTCTCAACATGGTCGCCGGTCATCTGCGGGTCGGTAGAGATATAGAAGATGTTGAGTTCGAGGGCGTCGGCGCCGGCTTCTTCAATCTTCCTGGCATACTCGATCCAACCGCCGGTGGAGACGCCGTTCAGGCTGCCGATAATGGGAATCTTCACCGCCGCCTTGGCCTTGCGGATGTGCTCGAGGTAACCCTCCGGCCCGAGATTGTACCCGGTCATGTCGGGGAAATAAGTGAGCGACTCGGCAAAGCTCTCCGTGCCGGCGGAAAGATACTGGTCGAGCACCTGGCTCTCCAGATTGATCTGCTCTTCGAAGAGCGAATGCAGCACGACCGCCGAGGCGCCCGCGTCCTCCATCAATCGGATCTTGTCGAGGTCCTCCGAGAGAGGCGAGGCGGAAACCACCAGCGGGTTCTTCAGTTGCAGGCCCAGATAGGTCGTGGAGAGGTCGATCATGATTTGGCCTCCTTCTCGGCCGTCGGGACGGCCATGGCGGCCATGTTCGCGTACTGCCGCCAGCGCGAGTTGACGTCTTCCTGCGCCAGCTCAAGCAACCGCTTCGCCGCCTCCGGGTCGCTGCGCGCCAGCATCGTGTAGCGCGTCTCGTTGTAAACGTATTTCTCCAGCGGCAGGTTGGGCGGGCGCGAATCGAGTTGCAGCGGGTTCTTGCCCTGCCGCGTCAAATCCGGATTGAAGCGCGTGAGCGGCCAGTAGCCCGACTGCACCGCTGCCTTCTGCTGTTCCAATCCGTAGAGCATGTCGTAGCCGTGCGCGATGCAGTGGCTGTAGGCGATGATGAGCGACGGGCCGTCATAAGCCTCAGCTTCCAGAAACGCCTTGAGGGTTTGCATGTCCTGCGCGCCGAAGGCCACGCGAGCCACGTAAACATTGCCGTAGGCCATGGCCATCATGCCCAGGTCTTTCTTGGGCGTGGGCTTGCCGCCGGCGGCGAACTTCGCCACCGCGCCGCGCGGCGTGGCTTTGGACATCTGCCCGCCGGTGTTCGAGTAGACTTCCGTGTCGAGCACCAGGATGTTGACGTTGCGCCCGGAAGCCAGCACGTGGTCGAGCCCGCCGTAGCCGATGTCGTACGCCCAGCCGTCACCGCCCACAATCCACACGCTCTTCTTTACCAGCGCGTCAGCCAGGGCCGCGAGGTCGCGCGCCTCGAGTGAATCCAAACCTTGCAGCTTCTCCTTGAGCAGCTTGACCCGCTCGCGCTGTTCCTTGATGCCCGCTTCATCCGACTGGCCGGCGTCGAGCAGTCCCTTCGTCAATTCTTCACCCAGCGACGGCGCAAGGCGCGTCACCAGTTCACGCGCGTACTGCGCCTGCTGGTCGAGCGCCAGGCGCATGCCCAGGCCGAATTCGGCGTTGTCCTCGAAGAGCGAGTTCGACCACGCCGGCCCGCGCCCCTCTTCGTTGACAGCATAAGGTGTGGTGGGCAGGTTGCCGCCGTAAATCGACGAGCAGCCCGTGGCGTTGCCGATGATCGTCCGGTCGCCGAAAAGTTGGCTCATCAGCTTGATGTAAGGCGTCTCGCCACAGCCCGCGCAGGCGCCCGAGAACTCGAACAGCGGCCGGAGCAACTGCACGTCTTTCACCTGGCTCAGGTTCAGGACGCGCCGGTCGGTCTCCGGCAGGCGCAGGAAGAATTCCCAATTGGCGCGCTCCGGCTCGCGCAGAGGCGGCTGCGGCGCCATGTTGAGCGCCTTGTGCTTTACCTCCGTCTTGCTCTTTACCGGGCAGACTTGCACGCAGAGGCCGCAGCACGTGCAATCTTCCGGCGCCACTTGCAGCGTGTACTTCAACTCCTTGAATTCCTTCCAGCGCGCC
>CAZTHM010000288.1:0-5232 GCA_964613505.1 uncultured Acidobacteriota bacterium
GCGCACTTGCCCTGCTTGCATCCATGCTCGAGGCGCAAGGGCCGCCCAATGCCTGCGCGAACGCGTGCCTGGAGCAGTATAGGGCCGCGGTGAAGGGCTGTGGCGGTGATCCAGCGTGCTTGGCCGGCGCACGTGCAGCGGCCAGGGCCTGCATCGCCGGCTGCAACCCTTAAGGGCTGCCGGCTGCACGACGCTGAAGCGGCTATCGCATCTGATGGGTGTGTCGGCGCATCGCTCGACCTTGGGCGGACGCCTGACAAACGTTTCCCGGTATACCGTATGCCGTCTACCGCCCTACGGGGGGAAATTCATGCGGCGCGGGAGTCCCTGGAAAGGGGGGCCGGCCACCAACCATCACTCCCAATAACCTGAACGTAGTAGAATGGCACGTCGCGCTGTTATCGGGGCGCATCATAATAGCTATGGGTCTTCAGAATGGTTTGCGATCCGTCCTCATCCTCAGCCTGGTGCTCACATTTTCCTCTTCCCCGGCCTGGGCGGCTCCGCCCACGCAAGACCTTGAGGGAGAAGTCCTTAACGAAAAGGGCGACCCCATCGCCGGCGCGGTGTGCACACTGACCGGCACGGTCCTCTCCGAGCAAGGCTTATCCAACACCACCGGCGAACGAGGAAAATTCCATTTTCAGGGATTGGTTCCCGGCACCTACGAATTGACCTGCGCCGCGGTGACCTATCAGCCCATCGTGAAGAGCGGCATCGCGGTGAGTGAGGATCAGGCGCCGACCGTCCAGGTGGTTCTGCCCGCCGAGATTGTGGTTCGAGAGCGGGTCGAGGTCCGCGACAAAGCGCCCAGCGTGGCGCAGGAAACCTCCACCACGCCGCCCGCCACGCTAACGGCTCCGCAACTACGAACCCTTCCTTTGACCCAGCAGAAGTTCAAGGCGGCCCTGCCCCTTGTGCCTGGCGTCGTCCGCACGCCCGACGGCAAGATGAACATCAAAGGCCAGGTCGAAACTCAGGGCATGCTGCTGGTAGACTCGGCGGAGACGGTTGACCCGGTTACCGGCAGTTTCGCCATCGAAGTTCCTCTCGACGCCGTCGAGTCGTTGGAAGTCTACAAGACCGCTTACCAGGCCGAATACGGACGCTTTTCCGGCGGGCTGACCAGCGTCCAGACCAAGGCGCCCTCCAATCAGTGGCACTTCGAGTTGAACGACTTCATCCCCACGCCGCGCATTCGGAGCGGCAAGGTGGTGGGAATCGCCGACAACAAACCGCGCGTCAGCTTTACCGGCCCGTTGTGGAACAACAAGCTCAACTTCTCGCAGTCCATGACTTACGAACTGGTCAAGCAGCCGGTCCGCGGCCTGGCCTGGCCCCATAATGAGATCAAAACCCAGGGATACAACTCCTTTACGGTTTTCCAGTACATCGTCTCGCCCCAACATCTTCTGACGGCGAACGTCAACCTGTTTCCCCTGCGGAGGCAATTCGCGGACATCAATTCCTTCATCCCGCAAACGGCTTCCACCGATTACGGGCAGCGCGGTTATTCGTTGGGAGTCACCGACCGAGTGCTATTCAGTTCCGGCGGAATCCTGACGACTCTGGCTAGAATCACCCAGTTCTCAAGTTATGCCCACGGCCAGGGAGCCGCGGACATGCTCATCACGCCGGACGGGCGAGGCGGCAACTTCTTCAACGACTGGTCGCGCACCAGCCACCAGCAGGAGTTCCTTCAGAACTATCAATTCCCGCGCCGCCGCTGGCTGGGCAAGCATACGGTGAAAGTGGGCGGAGATTTTGTGCATCGCTCCTACAGCGGCCCCAGCCTCTCACGACCCGTCCGCCTGCTGAGACCAGACGGCACGCTCGCCGAGCAGATCAGCTTCTCCGGTTCGAGCGCGCTCGCCGCCGAAGACACCGAAGTTGCCGGCTTCGTCCAGGACCACTGGATGTTTAACGACCAGGTGGCGGTCGATGCCGGGTTCCGGTACTCCGGCCAAACCATCGGAGAGACGGCCGCGCTCTCACCCCGCGTGGGAATGGTCTACTCACCAGGCAAGGGAGGCAAGACGATCTTCCGCGCCGGAGTGGGCATCTTCAACGACCGCGTCCCGCTGTTGGCCGGCGACTTCACAAAGAATCCCACGCGTTCTGTCCAGTTCTTTGACGACCAGGGTCTGCCGTCCGGCCTGCCGCTAGTGTTCCGCAACGCCTACGTCAAGGTGGATGAAAAAGGCCGCCGCATCATTCCTCCCGGCCGCGACCTGGGTAGTACACCCTACAACCTGACCTGGAACCTGGAGGTTAACCGCGAGATCGTTCCCCGCGTGGTGGCCCGGTTCAGCTATCTTTCCAGCCGGACTTTTGACGTGTTTGTTGTGGATCCCCTCGTTCCTCCGACGGGCGATCCTATCCTGCTGCTGACCAACACCGGCGGGGTGCGCTACCACGAATTCGAATCCACCCTGCGCTTCCGCGCCAGCGACAAAGCCGACGTCAACTTCTCCTACGTGCGCAGCCTGGCGCGCGGCGACCTCAACACCCTGACTTCGGTCTATGTGCCTTTCGAGCAACCGGTGATCCGCCCGAATTTCTATGCTGACCTGCCCTCCAATATCCCGCACCGAGTCATCACCTGGGGGCGCTTCAAGGCGCCGCGCGAAATCACTATCAGTCCCCTGCTCGACGTGCACTCGGGATTCCCCTACTCGGCCGTTGATGTCTTCCAAAACTACGCGGGCGCGCCTAACAGCCTCCGCTTTCCGACCTTCCTTTCGGTGGACCTGCAACTGACTAAGGATTTTCGCCTGTCATTCATTCGTTGGCTGAAGAACCACAAGTTCCGTGGCGCCGTACGTGTCTACAACCTCACCAATCACTCGAATCCCCGCGACGTTTATAACAACATCGCTTCCAGCCACTTCGGCGAGTTCGTGGGATTCCAGCACCGCCTCTTCGACGCCGGATTCGATATCGTTTACTAAAATTGCCGATTGATGATTGAAGATTGAAAACCCTGCGGGTCGCGGCTTCCCGGTCCCCTGAGCATAACTTTCAAGCAAATGCTAGAATCGACCGCGGGCAAGGACTGGAATCCAAAACATGCCGACCGATTATCCGGCTGAGATCGGAAAACTCTATCACTCCCTCGCGCGCCGCAAGCAACTGGGACTGGTGATCTTCTTTGTCACCTCAGTCTGCAACGCCAAGTGCCGCACGTGTTTCTACTGGGAGGAACTAAACCAGAGCGGCGACCTGACGTGGGATGAAATCAAGCGCCTCTCCGAAACCATGCCGCGCTTCCCGGACTTCTGGCTCTCCGGCGGCGAGCCCATGCTGCGCCGCGAGCTTACCGACATCATCCATCTCTTCTACGTTAACAACGGCGTCCGCTGGGTCAACCTGCCCACCAACGGCCTGCTGCCCGAGCGCACGGCCGAGTGGGTCGAGCGAATCTGCCGCGAAAATCCCGAACTGCACCTCGACTTGAACGTGGCGATGGACGGCCTGCACGAAATGCAGGATTCCATCCGCGCCGTGCCGGGGAATTTCAACAAGACGCTCCAGACGCTCGAAGCCATCCAGCCCTGCCGCCGCGATTTCCCGAATCTGCGCGTGAACATCAATACGGTGATCTGCGCGGAGAATTTTGATTTCGTGCTCGAGATCGCCGACTTCGTCAAGCAGAACTGCCGCGTGGACGGGCACTACTTCAATATCATCCGCGGTAACGCCCCCGAGCCCGGACTGAAGCGGATTCCCACCGAGCGCCTGCCCGCGCTCTACAAAGGATTGGAGAAGGTTTACGCCCACTACGCGCCGAGCGTCCTAAAACGCACCGACGGCATCAAGCGTGAAATCGCCGAGGTCTATTACCAGGGCACGCTGGCGTTCCACAACAAGGTCCAGCTCGAAAACATCGAGTCGCCGCATCCCTGGCCCATGCCCTGCACGGCGGGCGAGACCGCCATCGTCATCGACTACAACGGCGACGTGCGCGCCTGCGAATTGCGCGGCAAGCTCGCCAACCTGCGCAAGTTTGACTTCGACTTCTCAAAATTCTGGGAGATTCAAACCCGGAAGGAAGAACTCGACGCCATCGTCCGCGATCAGTGCTGGTGCACCCACGTCTGCTTTATCCACGACAGCCTGCGCTATTCCCCCAAAGTCCTCCTCTACGACATCCCCGTCACGTATCTCGAATCCATGTTCTCCAACGGCCAGCCTAGCGGCGAAAGAACTGCCACCGTCATTCCCGCGTAAGCGGGAATCCAGGTGCCGACCCTCTGGACCCCCGCTTACGCGGGGGTGACAAGCCAGTAGTTGGTAGCGCGGAGTTGTTTTCTAACTCCGACCCTTGGAAACTGACAATCGTCTCAAAGCCGCAGAGTCACAGACCGACTCTGCGCCGCAGGCTCACCAATCGAGCCGGCGCAGGCCTTTAATCAAGTCGAAATGACGGTCGCGGCTCAGGATGGGGAAAGAATGTTGGCGGGCGAGGGCGGCGATCCACAAATCGTTTGACGGAACCGGTGTGCGTGCCCGTTTGAGTTCGCCGCGAAGCGCGGCATATTGAATCGCCGTTTCTTCATCCACGACGAACACGTCGCACACCGAAACTAATTCCTCCAGCCAGCGTTCGTACCTTTGTTTACTCCGGGAGTGTTCGATCCCAAAACGGTATTCGCCGAGTACGATCACCGGAATCGCCACACGGCGGGCTCGGGCGAATTGCGCGCTGGCGGCAGGCTCGGCATCCGCGATGGCCGAGAGTGCATTCGTGTCCAGAATCAAGCCCATTCCTCCGGCTCGATGGTCTCAAACTCAGCCTCGATGATCTGGTTGATTCGAGCCGTTTCCCTCCGCAGATCCCGCAGGCGGCCTACCAGCTTCGCTCGGTCTCTCTGCCGCGCCGGAGATTTGAGCTTCTCCGCCACTGCCTCACTGACGAACTGGCGCAAGGGGACGCCTTGTTCGCTGGCCTTGGCCTTGGCGCGCCGGAAGATAGCGTCGGGTATTTCCAAAGTTGTCTTCATCAGCCAAGTCTCCCATATTTATGGGAAGCGGTCAACCGGCGGCCGGAGGACCCAAAGAGACCAAACCCTTGGTCTCGCGTTTCCCGCCCGCCGAGGTCAGCAGCGAACTGAGCAACACATCCAGCGTATCGAGCATTCGCGCGTCGCCGCTCTGCACCAGGTAATTGGCCATGCGCAGCAACTGCAACTGGCGCGCCCGCTCAGCGTGCCTGAGCTTAAGCTTGTGCCT
>CAZTHM010000289.1:0-5231 GCA_964613505.1 uncultured Acidobacteriota bacterium
GTTTTGCTACCTGGGCGCCATCACGCTGACGGCGCTCATCCGCTTCGAATTCGATCTGGACTGGGTGATCGCCGGCTGGGCGGCGCTCCTCATCGCCCTGCTGGCTCTTTCCCTGCTGACCGGACGCAACATCTTCCTCGGCCAGGCGATGTTGCTGAACCTGGCTATCCTCTTTCGCGCCGCGTTCCACAACTTCTATGAGCGCACCTACTTCCCCGGCGCTTCGTGGTGGCACAGCCGCTCGGCGACGGTGGGCGCCGCGGTGGCCGCGCTCTTCCTTTCCCTGCTCTTCGCCTTCCCGCTGCGGCGGCGGCTGGCGGAAGCTCCCGCGGGCCGGCTGCGCTGGATGGTGAACCATCCCCACCAGGTGCTGTTCTTCACTCCAGTGGCGCTGCTCACCGTGCTGCTTACCCTGGAGGTCCGCACCGGCTGGGTGACCATCGCCTGGGGTCTGGAGGGCGTAGCCGTCTTCCTGCTGGCGCTGTGGGTGGGCCAGCGCAGCTACCGCATCACCGGCCTGACGCTGCTGCTGCTGTGCGTGGGCAAGATCGTCTTTGTGGATGCCTGGCGCATGGAGCCGCAGCCCCGCTACCTCACCTTCATCATCCTGGGCGTCTCCCTGACCCTGGTGGGATTCCTGTACACCAAGTACAAGGAGGCCTTCCGGCAACTCTTATGAAGCGCTGGATTGGATTCGCGGCAGTGGTTCTGCTCGGCGTGGCCGCGCTGGTGATGGGCGAGCGGCGCAAGGCGGAGGCGCCCGTAAGCCCCGACCCGGTGGTGTACTTCATCGCCGACACCGAGCGCGAAGTGTCGCGCGTGGTGGCCACCGCCACGCGGCTCTCGGATGAGGAAGAGGTCCGCATCGGCGACGAGCTGGCAAAGCAGTATGCGGACGGCTCCGCGCCGCTCACCGGCGACGATGCCGCGGTCGAGGCCTACGTGCAGAAGGTGGGGCTGCAGGCGGGAGCGCGCGCCCATCGCCAGCTTCCCTACAAGTTCCATTACATCCCCGACCGCGGCTTCGTGAATGCCTTCGCGCTGCCCGGCGGGCACATCTTCATCGGCGCCGGGCTGCTCGCCCTGATGGACAGCGAGGACCAGTTGGCCGGCATCCTGGGGCACGAGGTCGAGCACATCGACCACTACCACTGCGCCGAGCGGGTGCAACTGGAGGCCCGGCTGCGGCGGCTGAACCTCGGCCTGGTGGGCGCGCTGCTCCAGATCCCCGTGGAGGTCTTCCAAGCCGGCTACACCAAGGACCAGGAGCTGGAGGCGGACAGCGAAGGGACGCGGCTGGCAGCGAAGGCCGGCTACGCGCCCGAGGGCACCGTCCGGCTGTTCGAGAAGTTCGCCAAACTGGAGCGGCAGTCCGCGCAGCCGGCGCGCACGCCTCAGGAAGAGGCGGCGCGGGCCGCCTTGCAGACGCTCCAGGGATACTTCCGCTCGCATCCGCCGGCCGCGGAGCGCATCGCGCACCTCCGCCGCAGGCTTCCGCCCGAACTCTGGAACCGGGCCGCGGAGCGGCCGCTCGCCGTGGCGCAGTACTTCCCACAGGCAGCGTCGCGATAGGGGCAGGTAGCGCCGGCGTCTCGCCGGCAACGATGCTGTCGCGTAGAGACGCCCGTCAGGGCGTCTCCCCATCACCGCGGATGAGCGCGGAGCAACGCGGCTTGTCAAAGAGCTAACTTCCGCCACAGAGATACAGAGCCACGGAGTCCCAGCCCGCCTGAGCGGGCGGAATTTGAGTTAGCCCAGGGCGTAAGCGCTGGGTAAGCGAAACAAATGCCATCTTCCGCTCTGCCGAAGGCTGGCGCGGAGCCGCAGGCGGAGCGCGCGATTGAGCCATCATTCCGCGCGTACTGCGGCGTCCATCTGAGTGAGCTCCGTTGCCTTATAATGCGCGACCGGGTGAGATCCATGCGAACTCGGGGACTCGTTGCCTTCTGGTCAGACTTCGACTGCCGGCACAGACGCCGACTCTACATCCACAACGAGGACCGTGCGTACCTCGACGAGAAGAGGTATTGGGAGCGAAAGCAGCATCGCCTTGCGCTAGAATCCCATAACTTGGCCAGCTTCCTACAGAGCAGGCGTTTCCGCGATCCCGACGATGCCGATTTCCATTTCTCGCTGCTGCCCGTGCCGTTCATTGGAGACTTGAGGCACGCAGATATTTTCATCCTGCTGCTCAATCCTGGGGTCGACCCAGCGGACTACTATGCCGAGTACAAGCAGCCGACTTTCCGCCGAGCGCTAGTGCGGAACCTCAAGCAGGAACTCAGGGGTGCGCAGTATCCATTCTTTTGCCTCGACCCGCAATTCTGCTGGAGTAGCGGTTACGCATGGTGGGAGGGCAAGCTCAAGAAGGTCGTGCAAGCCCTCGCTAAGAAGAAGTGTCGCGGACAATACCGGACGGCACTCAGGGCTGTTTCTAGGCGGATTGCTGCCATTGAGCTGGTACCTTACCACTCGGACCATTTCGACGGTGGAGCCACTGAGAAGAATCTGCCCAGCGCGCGCTGGGCCCAGCAATGGGTCGAGAAGTTTCTGGCCCCACGCGCACGTCGAGGTGAGATTCTCATCGTTGTCACCCGAAGCATCAAGGACTGGCGACTATCGGAGGTTGCAGGACGGATTGTCTGCTACGAGCGAGGCGAAACCCGCGGGGCTTCGTTGACGCCGAGGAGCCGCGGTGGAAAGGCGATTCTGCGAAGACTACTCAAGCCCGCCGCGTGAAGCGAACCTACGACTGCGCTCGTCGCCCCGATTCGTCGTAGTTTGGACTGCCCGCTACGCCAGACGCTTGCCAAATCACATCGAGGACCGGCTTTACGATCGTGTCTGTCGGACGCTGGAAGTCTTCGATGAGGAGGTCCGGAACGATAAGGTCACGCCGATCGATAGGTAACGACGGTTCGTACAGCATCCTCTGACCCCGGAGCGCCATTCGCCGTCCCTTGACGTCTAAGAGCGTCACCATCAGCACTATCGGGTCATTCCCAACTTGTTTCAAGAACTCAAGGAATCTGGCAGTTGATTTGACTATCGCCTCTTCTAGAGCGCTGCTTGCGATAAAGTTCGCCTGAATCGCATCCAAGACATGGGCATCCACAGCTTCAATGGCTCCTGATCGAAAAACCTGAACATAGCCCCAGGCATTCCCCGCCTTGTCGAGTGGCGTGTAGCTCAGGTACCCATCTAGATTGTGGCGATGGGAAGAGCTTGACATCGAGATTGGGGCAATCAGCTTGGCGCATTGCGAAGCTAGAGTGCTTATGTCCCCATCATGAAAGGGATTCATGGCTGGAAGAGGCACGACATGTATCACCAGCTTCGGTCCAGGCTCCAAAGGAACGGGAGTTTCACCAGCGACGACTTGGGCGAGCCGCTGTTGGCGAAAGGACCGAATCCGCTCGCCGCGGGATTCACTGAGAGCGAAGGCCGACCGAATCTCGCGCACATCGAGCGGATACTTTCCCGAACTGTTCCGTGAATAGAACCGCGAGTGGCCTTTGAATATGACCATATGGGGTGCGGCCCAACTCTTTGGGATTCTCAGCACAAACACAGGACCATTCGCGAATCCATCAACTGCCTTCATCTGTACACCTGGAATCCTCGGATCGATACCGTCGCGAATGATGTTTTCCAAGCGGGAGATCTCCGCGCCCGCATTGACAGCCAAGCCAGTCGGAGTATCCGGAAGCGAGGTAGGTTGACCTTGAGGATCGCGGCTCTCCGGGATGCCATAAATCAAGTCGCCACCAGCCGCATTCGCAAACGATGACACGTCGGCCAAGAACTCCTTCTTGTCGCCGTCCGCGTTGCCAGGAAGTTCCTGCTTGTAGTCGAGCGTCCTCCGCTCGCTGATTCCGGCCGAGACCACCGACTCAATCTCGGCTTTAGAAATACCGTCAAAGTCTCTATTCATCACAAAGCTGCTTCCCGATGGAAGAACCACGAACCTGCCAGTTATCCTTCTAGAACTCCGTTTCGCCCACCGTTTCCAATTCGCGCATCTTTGCATCCACCTCTGTCTCGGAGAAGGGGTTTCCCTGCTTTATGAACATCCGAACCTCAAAGGGTTGTGCCGGAGAGAGTTTCAGGCTCGTCAGCTTCTCATTTACAAAGACCCGGATGACGTGCCGCTCCTTATCGAGCAGCAGTCTAGTGGTCATGTTTGAACCTCGGGCTTCCATCTGTTGACGCTCTCGGGCATTGTACCCATGATAGCGAAGAATAAGCGAATTATTTGCTTGACACGTTCTATATCCTGTGGTAACTATATGTGTGTATGCTATATCACACAGACGCGACCCGGCAACTTGCAAATCTGCAATCTCCAATCTGCAATCTGCAATCCCCACCCCATCCCCTGGGGATTTCCGGGGATTTCGCCCCAATCCCCTGGGGATTTTCCGGGGATTCCGTGGGGATTCTTCCCGCTAACTGATTGATTCCACTGGATCACGCGAAAGGATTACAAAAATGCCCCAAACCAGCAACAATGACGCCATCGAGCGCGCCGCCCGCCGCCTGCGCAACCTCGCCCTGCTCACCCAGGCCGACCAGGCCCCGCGCTGCGTCCACGTCAAGCCCAACGGCCTGCGCTGCGGCTCCCCGGCCATGCGCGGGAACCCGTTCTGTTTCTTCCACGACCGCTGGTACAACCAGCCCGCCGAAGACACCTTCCCGCCGCTCGAGGACGGCAACGGCGTCCAGCTCGCCCTCATGCAGGTGGTCGAGCGACTGCGCCGCGAGACCTTCCGCGCCGGCGGCCTGGACCCGCGCCTGGTCAAGCCTCTTATCTTCGCCCTGAAGGTCGCCGGCCAGAACGCCCGCCACACCTCCTTCGACAGCGTCGGCTACCGCGACCGCTTCGTCACCGAACTCCCCCGCGCCGCGATTCCTGCCCGCTCCGAACGGGAGACTGAGGAAGCGGATTAGGCGCAAAGCGGCTGACGCGCTCCTCCCGCAAAGCGGGATGCGCGCGGGCCTCCGGCAGAGTGGAAGGGGCTCTCCTTCCGCCTACCCAGGGCTTACGCCCTGGGCTAGACACTATGCCGCCCGCCGAGGCGGGCTGGGGGCACAGGTGGTCCAGCGGGTTTGCTCTGTGCAACCTCTGTGACGGAGCCTGCCCTGAGCGCAGTCGAAGGGTGACTCTGTGGTGGGGTCTGGGGTTGGGTTCTAGCTCTTTGACAATCCGCGCAATCCGCGTTCATCCGCGG
>CAZTHM010000290.1:0-3602 GCA_964613505.1 uncultured Acidobacteriota bacterium
AGAGTTGCATCCCGAGGGCGTAGCGCGAGTAGTAGCTCTCGCGCGGCCAGGCCTGAGATTGCACCCGCTCGCCCGCCCCGAGTTGATCCATGACCAGAACGGCAGTGCCATTTCGCGCCCACGTCATACCCATATCTTGCAGCTCCGATTGGACCTTCGGCGCGTGATGGCTGTGAACCACAACGATGGCAGGAATGTGGCCGGTGACCTTCGCCGGCAGATACAGATTTGCGGTGACCACCAGTCCAGGCCGGCTCTCGAAGATGACGTTTTCCAAAATGAACCCGTCACTGTAATCGAGGCGCCGAGTCACGGCTGCGCGCAGCGGCGTGCGCTCCGGGAACGGCCCGAAAGAGGCCCTCAAAGTGGCAAGTCGGCGGTCGCGAAACTTCTCCCAGTCCCCCACCCGGCCGACCTTCTCCCAATCGTATCTCTCGGCCAGAGTCGCCTCCGTGACACGAGAGCGCAGATTCTTCTCCCACATCCGCTCCACGCCCAAACTCTTGCGCTCGGCATCCGTCCAAACCTGGTGCGGAATCGAGGCCAGTTCGACCGCCATTGGATCGGTGGTGGTGATCGGCGCAACGGGCGGTGGGGAGAAACCCCTGGCCTCAGTCACGACGGGCGGAGGCAGCAGATTGGACGCTCCGAGTGCCAGTTGGAAATTGAAGCGGTCGTTCACCCCGGGCCAGTACCAGCGAAGCTCCGGAGCATCCGGCCTCGGCACACGAATCCTTTCCACCGAGACGAATCCGGTCCTGGCGAGCTTGGCGACGGGAATCGCCACTTCCGCACTCCAGCTATCCGGACCGACGGAAGCCGAGGCTCTGATAGGATTGCGTGGGTCTTCGGCGGCCCCGAAGGGCTCCACACGAGACGCTCCAAGAGGATTCACGCTGAGAGTCAGGGAGAGGTTCCTCTGCTCGGAACTCTGAAACCGGAAAGTCCAGGTAACCAGGTCCTCCCTCCACCAGGCCGGATTCCGGCCAATCGATCTGGCAACCACGCGTCCGGTTTCCGGGAGTCGGGCGCTGAGGCACAGGTAGCCTCCCCGCACCACGGCCCGCATTTCCCCACCGGCCGGGAACGGTGCACCGAATTCCGCCGACTGGAGCGGCAGCACGATGGCTTTCGCCCAGATATCTTCGTCGACGAGGCCGTTGACGGTCAGGGGGCCATCAGCGGAAGGAATGTTCAGGCTGGCACCGCTCGCCATGGCGGCGAGCAAAAGGTAGAAGACAGGGAGGAGGGCTTTGGACATGCGTTTCCTTCGCGTTAACAAAGACGGAAACCAGGATATGTATTTCGACGTCCCGGATGTGGACAGTATACACGCAGCGCCTCCCGCTTTTTGAGATCCGGAATGTGTCTACCCGCTTCTCGCCGACGGCCAGTTGGGCATGTTCGGCCGCATCGGGCGCCATGCATCCTGCCGTTGGAACTGAAGTTCAACTTCGAAGCGAATGGGCGAGAGTCCTGGGAGGTGTAGTCAGCAATCAACAGAACCGGATATCTCCCGGACGTCTGAGATGCCCACACCGCAGGGGCGCCGCGAGTTTTACCTTTCCTCGACACGGCCATTGGCGTAGCATTTCGAACCTACGCGGACTTGAAGGCGAAACTGCCAAAGAGGAGCCACGGCTATGGACCGGAGAGCGTTTCTCAAAACGGCTGGCGTTGCGGGTGTGGCGGGTGGAGTGGCCGGAGCACCGGCCGCGGCGTTTGTTCCCGCCCACAACTGGGACAAGTACGACTTCGGATCTGGTCCTCCCATCACCGACCGGCTGAACCAGGGGCCCTTTCCGCAGTATCCACCCGAGGAAGTCGTGCCGGGCAGTTCGGTAGTCATGGCCACGACACCGTCGAAGGAAGTCGTAGCCAACTTCGGCAGGGGTCTCATCACCTACATCACTGCCGACATGGGAACGGCGGAAATCCAGTCCGACAACATTCCGCAGGCGATCGAAGATCTGGTGCGCGTTCCCCTGGGCCAGAAGCTGTACTTACGTCCCACCTGGCGTGAGGTCCAACCGCGCCCGGGACGCCTGGACTTTCCTGACTACTGGAAGCTCACCTTTGAATTGGCCAGGAAGTACGGCAAGCAGGTTGCCTTCCGTATCCAGATGCGCGCTCCGGACTATCAAGAGGATGCGCTTCCGGATTTCGTCCTCGACAAAGTCCCGATGGTGAGATTGCAGGGCGAGTGGAAAGGCAACCCCAACGCCATCCGGCATCGGAAGGTCCACTACGAACCACGCTACGACCATCCGGCCTTTCAAGCCGCGTTTGAGGAACTCAATGGACTACTGGCGGCGGAATTGAACGGCAACCCACTCGTCGAGTTCATGGATACTTTCATGTACGGCTTCTGGGGTGAAGGGCACACGTGGCCGTTCACAAATCATCCGTTCCCGGATTCCGCGACGGCCGAGCGAACCTGGATCAACATGTTCGAGCTGCAATTGAAGCACTGGACCAGGACCCCGCTGGTCACCAACACCCAGCCGGACTTCAGTCGGGTCGGCAACTCGGAGCTTGTCGATCGAACCGTGCGCAGCCACAACTGGTTGCGCACGGACACAATCTTCGTCGAGAACGAACAGATTGAAGCCATCAGCAACCGGCCACCCTGGATCGCTGGCATTGTGGAAGTCGGCATGTCCGACGGCTCGCCCGGATCACTCGGGATCAACGATGGAGTGACCCATACCGACAACGAAATCGCCCACGTGATGGACGTCGGCGCCAATTACTGGTCGCTCTGGAATTTTCACAAAATCAGGGCCGAGCACATCATGAATTACTACCGCCAGTATCCCCAGGCGATTGATGACATCAACCGGAGGATCGGATATCGCGTCAGGCCATCGTTCGTATGGGAATACGAAAGGGATGGGTCACCGGGGCTGGTGATTGGCTTTGCAAATGACGGAATCGCCGGCGTGCCGGGAGCGCTCCGTGTGACCCTCACGAGTGACGATGGCAAGATCAATGTCGGCGGCTCGCTCGACCCCGGCTATCCGCTGCCGGGGAAACTCCGGCAAGCGCAGTTCGTGCTGCCCAGGGGAACGGATTGGAAGTCGCTGAGACTCAAAGCGGAGATTGAAGTAAAGGGTGTGCGCTATCCTGTCCGCTGGGCTTGTCAGCAGAAGGTGGAGGATGACGGCTCCCTTCGCCTGCGATCGAACCTCCGTTCTCATTGACCAGAGAACGGATGATCTCCCGCGCGGCGGGCGCGGCCTCCTGAATGACCCCTCGAAACGCGGGTCGGGCAATTTGTCTCTTGACAAATCTAGGCAATTGTGATAGGCTCATAACTGGTCCTGAGACGAGGCTACGGCATTCTTGCCAGGGCGGGAAACGCCGAGCGGAAAGGCGGCGGGAGAGCGATGCGGGCGAAAAGCCACCGGGGAGAGTTGGCAGGCGCGGAATCGCACCGCGGACATTGGGGCTGCCTATACCCGACCATCTTGGAAATGCACCGGGCGGGGGACAATTTGTCAATTCGGCGGGCTGCGCGGACAGAAAAATAAAGTTACTTGAAAAAACGCGGAACGGACCCGGAATGTTGATGAAAACAAAGGACCGGCCTCCGGAAGCCG
>CAZTHM010000290.1:3634-5202 GCA_964613505.1 uncultured Acidobacteriota bacterium
AATGTCTATGAATTTAAAAGGTTTAGCACAAATCCGAGAATGTCATAGATAACAAATATACTTAGCGTATAATCGGAAAAAAAGTCCCCTCGCGTTTCGAGGAAAAATCCTTCGTTTGGCGCCTCGTGAGGGGCAGGGATCGGATGGCGCAGCCGGAGGCGTGAGAGTTAGTTGGATGGCTTCGTGGGCGGGACTTTCTCTTTGCGTGGCTCTAAGGGGCCGCGCACTTCGCCGATGATTTGCCGGAAATCGGCGGGGGTGGACTTCTGGCTTCGATAGCGGAGGATCCTGGCGCCGATACCGAATTGGGCATCGCTCAGGGACGGAAGCACGCTACGAACAATCTTCGCCCAGCAGAAGAAATTCCCTTTGATGTTGTCGCCGGAATTGAGGGGCACTTCGAAACTCATTTCCAGCGGACATTTCACGGGCAGATACTTTTCGCCGCGAAAGCGCACGCCCGTCAAACTGAAATCTTCCAGGACGCCGTTGTACCAGAAAAGTCCGCCGCGCTGGCGGTAGAGCACCGGCGCGCGCATGGCATGGCGGGGATCGCGCTCAGCCCACCGCTTTCTGCGCCCGTTGCCTGAGAGGTGTCGGGCGATGGTGCGAAACAGATGACCGACGATTGGAAGGCGCGGAGACATCGTCACCCCTCGGGTGGCTCGGTCAAGCGGACGGCTCGACGTCAGCAGGGAGCGCCGCGGGCGGCCAGTCCCGCTCAGAACGGGATCATTGACGCACGAGGCGCTTGAGCAGCGTCACGCGCCGGCCGGACCGGGAGATGCGGACGTGATCCATCAGCCTCTTCATCAAGAACAGGCCGCGCCCGTGGGTTTCGAGCAGGCATTCGGCCTGGGTGGGGTCCGGGACTTGATTCGGGTTGAAGCCCGGACCTTCGTCCTCGACCACCAGAAGCATTCCCCGGTTGTTCTGGCAGAAGCAGCGCACGACCACGTTCTTTTCCGGGTCCTGCTTGTTGCCGTGAACGATGGCGTTGGCAAGCGCTTCGCGCAGGGCCAGCTCCACATGATCCATCTCTCCGCTGCTGCACTTCATTTCCCGCGCCAGACTCATCAGTCTCTCGACCACCTCTTCGAGCGCGTCAAAGGTGCTGGGAATGGTGTCGAGAAAGCGCAGCGAGAGCTTGGCCTGCTCCATCGGGGCGACACTGGCGTGAGCCAAAGCAGCTTTCCGCCGGTGCGTGCCTTTAACCGTTTTGACGGCTCTGCTCATATCCTGTTGTCTGTCACCCGCGAGCGCATCCCAAAGCCTACCGCATTAATGATACCACTTCGCCCCGCTATCTGCGAGTCGTTCTCCGGGGCCGTCCAGAAGGCCGGGACAGTCGATCCCGTCTCGGCGGGCAGGCTCGCCGAGTAGCAAATCGCCGCCAGGGGCTCAGGCGGCTTTACGCCGTCCGTCGTCTGACGGGCGAGGTAAACTCGCCGCTACAAATGGCCGCGCCCCGCTTCGCTTGACGCCTGCTCGCGCATCTCCTACACTAGCTTCGTGCCCGCCCGAGGGTTGCTCTGATTGATATGCGCATTCGGCCATGGCTCGCGGCG
>CAZTHM010000291.1:0-5176 GCA_964613505.1 uncultured Acidobacteriota bacterium
AGGAAATTCGAATCGTAGCCGGCGGCGCGCACCAGGTAATGAATCAGTTCGGTCGAGCTCTTGAACTGCTTGTCGTTCTCGTTGTAGCCCCAGGCGCGATTGATCGTGTCGCAAGTCTCAAGCGGCAGGGCGCCGATCTGGGCGTCCTTATTGAACGACTGCGTACTGTGCCCGGGCAGGTCTTTCTCGAACATCTGGAAATCCTCACCGGGGAAAGGATTCTGGTGATGATTGCTCCCAATTAGCGCCGCGGGCTGGAGACGATGGATGAGACTGTAGGTTTTCTCCAGCCGCCAGTCAGCCTTGGGCTTGTCCCACCACCCGTCGAACCAGATGCCGCCGATGGGGCCATAGTTGGTCAGCAATTCGCCGAGCTGCGCGTCCATGTAATCGAGGTACTTGTACCAGTTGCCGCCGGAGGGGCGGCCGGCCGTGTGGCCCGTGTTCCCCAGGGGGAAGTAATCCGGATGGTGCCAGTCGAGTTGCGAGTGATAGAAGAAGAGCTTGATGCCCTGCTTCTGGCATTCATCGGCGAGCATCTTGAGAGGGTCCATTTTGTAGGGCGTCCGGTCCACAATGTTCCAGTCCGATTGCTTGCTGGCGAACATCGCGAAGCCATCGTGATGCTTGCTGGTGATGGTGATGTATCGCACGCCCGCCGCCTTCGCCAGTGCCACCCACTCGGCGGCCTTAAAGTCTGTGGGATTGAAATCCGGCGGCAGCTTTTCATATTCGGCGACGCTGATCTTGCGGTTGTTCATCACCCACTCGCCGTCGCTCAGAACGCTGTAAACCCCCCAGTGTATAAACATGCCGAACCTGGCATCCCGAAACCACTTCTGTTGTGGTGTTTCCTCGTGCGCGGCGGGAGGGTCGGCCATCGCCGGCCGCCAGGCAAGGACTCCCACCAACGCTGTTATGGTGAGTCCCATCAGGATTCGTCGTTGCATGTTGGTTTGCCTCGGTATTGGAAGTTAACCGCGAAGCATAGCACGCAGGAACGGGTGATTCGAGACAGATTCCCGTCTGCGGGCTTGCCCTCGGCTCATTGCGGTTTTCTGAGGTTGGGTCTAAGCTGGTTATAGAAGCAGGGCGACTGGCCATAAAAGGTGAAGTGAGAGACATCGAGTGAATCTGAGGGACAAACTACTCAACCCGTCCATCCCGCTGACTTTTTTCGAGATCGTGCCGCCAGCGGCGGGCAAGCCTGAAGCCATCGAGGCCACCGTGGCGGAAGTGAAGAAGGTCCGCGATCTCGTGGACGCCATCAATCTCCCGGAGATTCACGATGAGTCCCGGGGCGCAGAAAGGACCCATCGCTTCGTGGAAAGAGTGGAACCGCGCGTCCTCGGCGCGCGGATCCTGAGGGACCTTTCGGCTGGGATCGTCATCAACCGCGTGGTTGTTCACGATCAGGATTCGGAGCGTTGGTTTCGCGAAACTCATGAGAAGTTCGGCATCCATCATATCGTCCTGGTCGGAGGCGAGTCGGCGGAGGTCAAATACCCCGGACCGAATCCTATGGAAGCCGCGGCGGTGGTGCGCTCTGCCGGGTTGCCGATTTCGCTGGGAGGCATCACGATTCCCAGCCGGCCCAACGAGGCGGACCGAATCCGCAACAAGAATGCCGCCGGGATCAGCTTCTTCACCTCCCAGATCTTGTTCGACTCGAATGACATCGTCTGGCTGATCCAACGACTCAACGGCGTTGAGGCCAGGGTTTTCCTGAGTTTTGCGCCGGTCAGCCATCCGCGCGATCTGGAGTTCCTCCGCTGGCTGGGCGCGGACATTCCGCAGAATCTCGACCGGTTCCTCTTGCAGGGCGAAGCAGGCTCCGCCGAATCCTGTTTCGAACGGTCGTTGGACCTGGCGCAGCGGATCCTGATGGATGTGTTCGACAACCTGCCGCCGGACCCGCCGCCGATCGGGCTGAACGTTGAGCACATCAACCAACGGAATTTCTCCTCCGCGGTCAGAATGCTGGAACGACTCGGCGACCTTTACTCCAGCTTGGTCGCTTCCCGCGCCCGAAACAGTTTGGCGTAGCCGGTTTGGCCTCTGTCCCGCCGGCGCGTTCTTCCAGGAAAGCCTTGTGAACTATCTCTCTAATTAGAGAATAGAACCTGGGCCGAAAGTTTCTTTCCCTCGACGGCCCACAACGATACCCGATTTGCGCCCTAGCCAATCGCCCGGCCGCAGCATAGAATTCGCGCATGGGCCGAAAGAAGTCCGCGCGGCCTGCTGGTTCCCTGGTGAACGTGGCAGTCCTCGCGGCCATTCGGAATCCGCTCACGTACTCCGTCCCGGAATCGCTCGAAGTGCGTCCCGGGCAACGCGTGCATGTTCCACTCGGGACGCGCCGGGCGACCGGCATCGTGATCGAGCCCGTGGCACAAGCGGCGCCAGGGTTCAAGGTTCGCGAAATTCTGGGCGCGGTCGATCCGGAACCACTCCTTTCTCCCGAGTTGCTCACGCTCGGGCTGTGGATGGCGGAATACTATCTTGCGCCAGTGGGCGAAGTTTTCCGCGCTATGCTGCCGCTGCGCGCCACGACTCGCCGAGTGCGATTGCTGGCATTGACCGAAGCCGGCAGACAGGAGCTTGAGACACTTGAATCAGGTCTGCTTGAAGAAGTTCGCACGGGCGACGAGGCAAAATTCCTCCGCTACCTGGCTGACCAGCAGGGGCAATCAGCGGGCGCCGCGTTCGAAAGCATCCAGCGGAAGTTTCCGAGTGTTTCCACTGGACTGATCACGCGGGTTGTTGCGGAGGGATGGGCCGTAATTTCCGAACGGGAGCGCGACCGAGGGCAGCGCAAGATTTTCGCCGTGCGATTTGCAGGACCACTGCCGGAACATCTGCCGCGCCTGTCACCGGTGGCGCGAAGAATTCTGGAGGCTCTCGAACCGCGCGGCGAAGTGGCGGACCATCGGGACCTTCTGAAGGCGGCCCGTGGAGACCTGTCGCATTTGAAGAAGCTCCGCGAGGCCGGTCTGCTCGAACTGGGTGAGCCCAGGAATTATCCCGAGCCCACGATTTCTGAGAAACCCGCTGGCCTCGAGCTGACACCCTCACAGGCATCAGTTTTAGGCGAGCTCACGACGCTTCTCGACACACGCCGGTTCAATGCTGCCCTGCTGCACGGAATCACCGCGAGCGGCAAGACCGAGATTTATCTTCGGCTGATCGCCCGTTGTCTCGCGCAAGGGCGCGCGGCCCTGATGCTGGTCCCCGAAATTTCCCTGACTCCCTCGGTGCAGTCGGAGTTTTACGCGCGATTCGGAAATCAGGTCGCCGTCCTGCACAGCGGATTGAGCGAGACGGAGCGTCACGAATCGTGGTGGCGTGCGCGTCGAAGCGAGGCGAAGGTGGTCCTGGGAACGCGCTCGGCGGTCTTTGCGCCGCTGACGGATCTGGGCGTGGTGATTGTCGATGAGGAACACGACGCCAGCTACAAGCAGGAGGAAACACCGCGCTATCACGGCCGGGACGGCGCGGTGGTGCGGGCGCGATTGGCGCAGGCGTTGGTGGTTTTGGGCTCGGCCACGCCCTCGCTGGAATCCTATTGGAACGCCCGCGAGGGGAAATATCGCCTGCTAAAATTGGAAGAGCGAATCGCCGGCCGAACGCTCGCGGCCGTCGAGATAGTAGACATGCGGCAGGAGTTCCGTGAGACGCACACCCAGGTTCCGATCTCGCGCCGCCTCAAGGAGGAGATTGACGCGCAGCTCCAATCCGGCGCGCAAACTATGATTCTGCTCAACCGGCGCGGCTATTCCTGGTTCCTGCTTTGCCGGAGCTGCGGGGAAACCCACCGCTGCGTGAACTGCTCTATTTCCCTTACGTATCATCGCCGCGAGCATAAGCTGATCTGCCACTATTGTGGCTACACAACCGGTGTGCCATCCCATTGCACGACTTGCGGCAGCGAGTACCTGCACTACGTGGGCGAAGGGACGGAAAAGTTGGAGGCGAAAATCGCGGAAACCTTTCCCGCCGCGCGCGTGGCGCGCCTTGACCGCGATGTGGCGCAGCGCGCGGGTCAATACCGCAAGATCCTCGGAGATTTCCGGCAGAGGAATATCGACATCCTGGTGGGGACACAACTCATCTCCAAAGGGCACGATTTCCCCGGAGTGACGCTGGTGGGAGTCGTCTCCGCCGACCAGGGATTGGGGATGCCGGATTTCCGCGCCGCCGAGCGCACGTTTCAACTCTTGACCCAGGTCGCCGGGCGGGCCGGGCGCGGTGAAGCTCCGGGCCGTGTCCTGGTGCAGACGTTTTACCCCGAGCACTATGCCATTCGCCTGGCCGCAGATCAAAACTACGAGGGATTCTTCAGCAAGGAACTGCGGTTCCGACGCATGATGCACTATCCGCCCTGCGCGGCGCTGGCCAACGTTATTGCCCAGGGTCCGAAACTTGACCAAGCCGCGAAGATTGCCGGACAGATTGGGCAGTTTCTCACTCGGGTTGAACGAACCACGAAAGGGCTGAAGGTGTTAGGGCCCAGCGCCGCGCCACTGGCCAGGATCGAAGGCCGGTTCCGCATTCAGTTCCTGCTAAAAGCGGCTTCACGCGCATCGCTCAACGAGATCCTTCGACGACTGGTTGACTACTGTGAAGACAAAGGAATCCCGTCGCAATCCGTCATGATCGACATGGATCCTGTCAGTGTTATGTAGGTGGGGCTGAACGGGCAGCCAGCGCGATGATGGAACAGTCGGCCCTCGGCGCTAGAGCGCCTGGAGTTCTTTGCCGGGCTTGAAGCGCACGGCTTTGCCGGGAGGGATGCTGACCTCCTGGCCGGTTCGCGGATTGCGCCCGATGCCGGTCTTGCGGGGTTTGACGTTGAAGACCCCGAAGCCGCGCAGTTCGATTCGGTCGCCCTTGGCGAGCGCCTTCTTCATCGCTCCGAACACAGTCTCCACGGCCATCTCAGCTTTGGTCTTGGTGACGCCGGTGCGGGTGACGACCTCATTGATGATGTCGAGCTTGATCACGCGAACCTCCTGAAAATAAGAGGCTTCATCCTAGTTGCAGGCTTTCGGCGTTGTCAAGCCCTTTCACCTGTAATATCATTTTTGCTCTTTTCGCCACGGCCGCCCTGTCAACCCGGCTCGAGGAGAAAAGCAAGCCGCATTCCCATTTCAATCGAGGTGCAGCCGATGGCCGT